>NZ_CEWCAA010000064.1:0-9847 GCF_982429025.1 Enorma sp. | reverse complement strand
CATCCCTCCACACCTGGCTCCCTTCTCTCATGCTCCATGCAGTCTAACGCGCCGCCCGGACACGTTTTTTCGGGCAGGGCGCTAGTCGTTCTGCGAGCGCTGCGTGCGCGCCAACAGATACAGGAGCTGCAAGATCGAAGTAAGGGCCGCGGCCACATAGGTGAGCGCCGCAGCGGTGAGCACCTTGCGCGCGCCCTCGACCTGCTGTGCGCTCATACCCGATTCCTGGATGTAGGCAATCGCACGGCGGCTTGCATCGAACTCAACGGGAAGCGTGACCAGTTGGAAGACGACCGAGAACGCGAAAAGCGCGATTGCGATCGTGGTGAGCCCCGCCATGTTCATGAAGATGCCGAGCAAAAGCACGATCATCCAGACGCTCTGGGTGAAGTTAACGACCGGCACGAGCGCCTGGCGCATCTTGAACATGCTGAAACCGCGGGCGCGCTGCACCGCGTGCCCCGCCTCGTGGCAGGCGACCGCGACCGAGGCGACCGATCCGCCGAGCATGTTCTCGCTCGAGAGGTAGAGGTTGTTATCGCGCGGGTCGTAGTGGTCGGTAAGGTGCCCGTTCACGCGGCGGATGCCCACCGCTCCGCAGCCGTTCGCCTCGAGCATGCGCCGGGCGACGTCCTCACCGGAACATCCATCTGAGGAAACCTTGGACCAGGTACGGTAGGCGCGGTTGATATAGGCCTGCGCCGCGAGGCCCAAGACGAGCGAAACGATAACGACCACTAGGTACAACGGGTCGAACATCGCCCCGTAGTCATACCCGTATCCATAATAGAGCGGCATATGCCCTCACTTTCTCGCATTGATGACGAACGAGCATGTTGTACCCATATCGGCGAGGAACATCTATGACAAGGCACCCGCTCCCCATCTTCATCAAGGAGGGGAACGGGCTTTGGGCGCGAATTCTTCCCGCTCTACAGGATTTCGATCTTGCGGTCCTTGACCGTGAGGCCCATGTTGCCCGAGAGCAGATCATCCAGGCGCGTGCCCAAAAGCTCGAAGCGCCAGCCGTCGCGGAGGCGGCTCCGCTCGGGATGATCGATGTACTCGGCAAGATCGTCGCGCGAGGCGATCATGGCCGTCGCCACGCCCGACTGATCCGAAACCAAGCGGATGAGGGCGTACATGAGGTCTGTGACGCTCTCCAGATCGCTTGAGGGCGCTTTCCGCGCATGGAAGACGGGCGGGAGATGGTCGGACGGGCAGCTGAGGCCTCGCCCGATAGCCATGAGGGCGGCCGTCACATCGTCTTCGGATAGCTGCTCGGTCCCTCGGATGCTGCGGAAATTCGAAACGTCACGCGGCGCGCGCTTAACGAGGGCGAGCAGCACCTCGTCGGACATCACCCATTTGCGCGGGATGTTATACCGCTCGGCCCTCCCCTCGCGCCAGGCAGCGAGCTCGCGAGCCACGCCCAGCTGGCGACGCGTGCAAGAGCTCACGCGCTTTACGCGCTTATAGACCTGCCGGCGATCGACCTCGTAATGAGCGCGCTCAGCGAGCGGCCGAATCTCGTCGAGCACCCACGAGAGCCTGCCGAGCCGCTGCAGCCGCTCGACCATGACGTGATAGGCCTGGATGAGATAGCGCACGTCATCGAGGGCGTACTCGAGTTGCTTCTCCGTGAGCGGACGGCGCGACCAATCGGTGAGCGACTCGCTCTTGGGCAGCGAGATGCCCAAGAAGGCATGAACGAGACCGTTGTATGAGGTCTGCAGGCGCTCGCCCAAGAAGGCTGCCGCGACCTGCGTGTCAAAGATCGGAGCGGGAAGCACACCGAGCGACTGCAGCAGGACCTCCATATCTTGCGGGCACGCATGGAAGACTTTGATGACGCGCTCGTTTGCAAGCAGGTCCGCGAGCGGGGCGAGGTCGTCGAGGGCGATGGGATCGATGGCGACCGATTCCTCGGGCGTTGCGACCTGCACCAGGCAGAGCCGCGGATGGTAGGTGCGCTCGCGCAAGAACTCGGTGTCGACCGCAACGGCGTCGAAGGCGGCCGCGCGGTCGCAAAACGCTGTAAGATCCGCTTCTGTGGAAATATACATGCTCCCCCGTCGTCTCGAGGAACCCCGACGCGTCACGGGGTAGGATAACGGCATTACTGTCTGTAACTATACTCGCCTTCGGCTAGAACGGGAACAGGGTATGCGCTGTCTCATCGTCCACAACCTTGCGTCGGGTCCGCATTCGGACGAAATATTCACCTTCATTCATGCCTTGCTCGCCACGGGCGACGAGGTCGTGATGAGGTGCATCGGCGAGGCATTGGAGACTGAGGAGGCCGTGGCCGACGCCCGGTCCTTTGACCGCATCGTCGTCTCGGGCGGCGACGGAACGGTAGCGAACGTTCTCGACCACCTCCGCGACTGCGGCGTTCCCATCCTCGTGTTCCCTTCCGGCACCGCGAACCTCTACTTCCAAAACGTAGGCAACGCCCCGGACGCAGCCGCGCTCGCTCAAGCCTGCCGCGCCGGCATCACGGCGAAGGTCGACATGGGAGAGCTGTTCTGGGTCGATGAATCCGGCGAGACGCGCCGGCACGGCTTCATCAACATCGCCGGATCGGGCTTCGATGCCACCATCATGGAGAAAGCAGCGCCCACGAAAAACGATATCGGCGAGATCGCCTACGTGCTCTCAGCCCTCTCCACCCCGGAACCGCAGGTGGCGCACTTCACCATCGAGCATGACGGCGAAGTCGACGAACTTGACGGCATCTCGTGCATGGTGGGCAACACCGCCAGCATCCAGAACGAAATCAACCTGTTCCCCGATTGCCGCATGGACGACGGGCTCATCGACATCGCCGTCGTGGAGCCCACGACGCTCGTAGGGCTTCTGCCCACCGTGGCCGCCGCGGTGTTCGACCCCGCCGGGCGCGGGCTCGGGCGGCCGCAGTTCAAGACCTTCCAGGCGAAAACCGCCAAGATTACCTGCACGCCCTCGCTCGGCATGCAGTTCGATGGCGAGGTCATACCCAATAACTCGGGCGTGTTCGGCGCCCGGGTGCTGCCGAAATGCCTCGATATCATCGTTGACGAGTTCTCGAACCTCCGCGCCGATTCCCAAGAGTAGCAGCGCCCGCGCGTCGCATGCCCCGTGTTGTCGGGCGGAATCTGAGCGCCGCGTGCGCTGCCGGGCGATTTTTGGACAAGCGATGCGTTTTCGGGCGACATCTGGACGCCGCGTGCGTTCTCGGGCGGTTTTTGGACACGGCACGCGTCTTTGGGCGACATCTGGACGTTTCAGGCCATTCAGATGGAAGAATCTCGCCCGAAGACGTTAACCGCGTCCAAAACGCGCCCGAGAACGCCGGCTGTGTCCGAATGTCGCCCGACAATTCCCCTGTGTCCGAGACGTGCCCGGCAACGCGCTTCATGGCGCGCCCGGAAACGCGCTGGAAATATTCCCCGCGGCGCGCTCTGCTGTGCTATAGTGCGACGCAAGGTAGCTCGGCTACGAACTCTCGATTGACCGAAAGGAGCCGCCATCATGATGTCCATGCTCAATAACTCCCTCATGAACTGGTGGTGGCGTGATGCGAATACGGTCGGTCGACGGTAGCTCCTGCGCCTTACCCATAGGTATCTAGCAAGGCCTCCGCTTCGACCGGGGGCCTTTTTCGTATCACGCGCCTCTACGAACACTCTCCGGGCGCCCGCCGCCAATGAGAGCAGCAACTCACTTTCACCTCCCCTCTTCCACCAACAAGAAAGGTTGATCGCCATGCCTCAGAACAACTTCTCCCAGCCCCGCACCGTAACCGCCTCCGAGCGCGGAGGGCTTGACATCCGCAACCTCGTGCTGCTCGCCATCCTGCTGGCAGCCGGCTTCATCCTCAACATGACGGTTGGCAAGGCGCTTTCCGCCCTCACTATGGGCACGCTCAGCCCCGAGTTCATCATCGCGGCGTTCTGCCTCGAAATCCTCATCGTCAGGCCCAAGCCCGCGCAGGCGCTCGTCATCGGACTCATCGCGGGCGCCGTCATCCAGATCTCGGCCTCGGTCAAGGGCCCGGACCTCATCGCCGAGCCTATCGCGGCCCTCGTTATGGCGCTCATCGTCGCAGCCGGCATGAAGGGCAAGGCCAAGGCGATCGTGCCCGTCCTCGGCACCTTCGTTACCACGACGCTCTCCGGTCTCATCTACGCCGTCATCGTCATCTATGCCCTCCGCACCGTCAACGCCACCCTCCTCATCAT
Source organism: Enorma sp. (assembly GCF_982429025.1). NCBI lineage: Bacteria > Bacillati > Actinomycetota > Coriobacteriia > Coriobacteriales > Coriobacteriaceae > Enorma > Enorma sp. The sequence continues at coordinate 5,624 of NZ_CEWCAA010000064.1, read as the reverse complement.
GCTCCCCGTCGTGCTGGGTACGGGCGTGGCCAACGCCATCATCGTGGGTGCGCTGTACCTGCCCATCAAGAAGGCGCTCAAGCTCGCCGACTAGAAACCATGTTCCGCCCCGGCCGTGCAAACGGGGCGGACGCACACCCACAGGAAGGGGAGCCGGCCCGCAATGGACCCCATCATTCGCATCGATCATGTATCGTTCTCGTATGGAGAGGCAAGCGCCCGAGCGCTTGACGATGTCACGCTCAGCGTGAGCCCCGGAGACTTCCTCGGCATCATCGGGCCATCCGGCGCTGGCAAAACCACACTCGCCTCGGCTATGTCCGGGGCGATCCCCCATCACTACACCGGCCCGTTCTTCGGCAACGTCCTCGTTGACGGCAAAGATACCTGCGCGGTCACCTTAACCGATATCTCCCAGGTCGTGGGGAGCGTATTGCAGGACATCGACACGCAGATGGTGGCCTCCGTCGTAGAAGACGAGATGCTCTTCGGGCTCGAGAACTTCGGCGTTCCGCACAGCCAAATCGAGGAGCGCGTTATTGATGCGCTTGAAACCGTGGGCATCGCCGATTTGCGTGAGCGCGATATCGCCACGCTATCCGGCGGGCAGAAGCAGAAGGTCGCCATCGCCGCCATCCTCGCCCTTCGGCCGCGCGTCCTCGTTCTCGACGAGCCCACGGCAGCGCTCGACCCCGCCAGCTCGCGCATGGTTTTCGAGACGCTGCGCAGCATCAATCGGGAGCTCGGCGTCACCGTGGTCATCATCGAGCAAAAGGTCGCGCTTCTCTCTGAATATGCGAGCCGCATCGCCGTCATGCAGGGTGGACGCATAGCGCTCGAGGGCACTCCGAGCGAGGTGTTTTCCCATAGCGCTGAGCTGCGGAGCATCGGCGTCGACAGCCCGCGCGTAACGCGCATCTCGAACAGCCTTGCCGCGCGCGGGCTCATAGAGGCCGGCGAGCCCTGCCTGAACGTTCGGGAGGCCTCGCTGCTCATCCAGAACCTGTGCAAAGCCTCCTCCCCCGCCCCTAGAGCCGCGGCGACCGCAGGCGCCGACCGCGCAATTGCCACCGCCCATGCGACCGCAGGCGCCGACCGCGCTGCCGCTGACGCCCCTGCGGCTGCAAGCGCCGCCCGCTCCACCATCGCGAGCCCCGGCGAGTGCGGCATGGCAGAGAGCCCGCGTCGGCCCGCCGTGAAACCCGGGGCCTCGCCCGTCGTGCGCCTGCGAGACGTTACCTACACCTACCCTGGCGGCGGCGCCTCGGTGCGCCACCTTAATCTTGAGGTCTATCCCGGCGAATTCGTAGGGCTCGTAGGGCAAAACGGCGCAGGCAAGACGACAGCGACCAAGCTGGTGAACGGCCTTCTCAAGCCGTCCTCGGGAACGATCGAGGTGGCGGGGCTCGACACGCGCACGGCGAGGACGAGCCAGATCGCGCGCCACGCGGCGACGCTCTTCCAGAACCCAGACCATCAAATCTGCCGCGACACGGTGCTCGACGAGGTCGCGTTCGGCCTTGAGCTGGGCGGCGTGGACGCCGAGACGGCCCGGGAACGGGCGCGCGCAGTGGCAGAGGACTTCGGCTTGCCGCTCGGCGAGGCGCCCTTCTCGCTTTCGCGTGGACAGCGCCAAATGGTTGCGCTTGCCTCGGTCGTAGTCCTCGAGCCTGAGCTCGTGATCCTAGATGAACCGACGAGCGGCCTCGACTATCGCGAGTGCATGACGGTCATGGAAACCGTGCGCCGCATGGCGGACCGCGGGAGCGCCGTCATCATGGTCTGCCACGACATGGAGGTCGTCTCGGATTTTGCCGAGCGCCTCGTCGTCATGGCCGATGGCGAGATCGCCGCAGCCGGCCCCACGCACGACCTCTTCGCCGATGAGAGCCTCATGAAGCGAGCAAGCATGAGGCCCCCTCAGGTGGTTGAGCTCGCGAACGAGCTTGCGCACACGGTTTCGCCCCGGTTCCTCGGGCTCTACGAGGTCTTAGATGTCGTCTCATGCACCGAGGAGCTGGTTCTTCATGGTTAATGTCATCGATTACGTACCGGGCACCACGCTGCTCCACCGGCTGAATCCGGTCACCAAGATCGCGCTTGCCGTCGCGCTCATCGCTTCGTCGCTCACGGCGGATTCCCCCATCGTGCTCGTCTCGCTGCTTGCGCTCACGCTCGCTGCGAGCGCCTATGCGCATGTCATGCGCCAGGTACGGTCGTTTCTCAAACTGCTTATCCCGCTTTCCATCATCATGTTCGTCATGCAGGCGATCTTCGTGCGCTCGGGAACGCCCGTTTTCCTCTCCATAACAAATGAGGGCCTCATGCTCGGCCTCATGGTATGCCTGCGCCTTCTCTGCCTTGCGCTGCCGCTCATCCCCGCGCTCGTAACCACCAAGCTCACCGACCTCGCGAACGCCTGCGTCGAGGTGCTGCACGTACCGTACCAATATGCATTCACCTTTACCACGGCGCTTCGCTTCGTCCCGGTATTCAGCCAGGAGATGAACGCCATCATGGAAGCGCAGACCGCGCGCGGCGTGGAGTACGACACGCCCAACCCTCTCAAGAAGCTTCGCCTCATGCTGCCGCTCTGCATTCCGCTGCTCATATCGAGCGTGGGCAAGACGGATGGCACGGCGCTCGCGGCAGAGCAGCGCGGCTTCTACCTGAGAACCCGCGCTTCCGCGTACAAGCGCTACCCCCTTGCCGGGCGCGATATCGCCGCGCTTGCGCTCTGCGTGGGGCTCATCGTCCTAGGAATAGCGTGCTAGGAGCCCCTGGGTTGGCCCCAACGCCTCCAAATCCTCGCATGCGCCCGCGCGGGTGCATGGCGTCATGTCCGTGCGTGCACGGGGTGTCATCTGCTACCATGCAGAAGCCGTTACAAGGCGCGGGCAGCACCGCGCGACACGCTCTCTGAGAGGCCTCATGAACGCAGGATCAACCACCACGCCATTGCCCCGCACGCCGGAGCTCATCGCCCAGGCATATGCAGCTATGAGCGACCAGGAGGCCGAACGCGTCCAGGCTGGGTTTGCGGCCGCCGCAGCTCGCCCCGTCACCCTGCGCGCCAATGCCCTTAAGACGACGCCAGGCGAAGTGGCGGAAAAGCTTACCGAGAGGGGCATTCCGTTCGAACGCGTTCCATGGTATGAAGACGCGTTCGTGTTGGGCGATGGCGTGCGCGAGAAAACGGTATGGGAGCTTGAGCTCTATCAGGAAGGTAAGGTCTATCTGCAGAGCCTTTCCTCGATGCTTCCGCCGCTCGCCCTTGCCGCACGCGATGGGGCCGATGTCCTCGATATGTGCGCCGCACCGGGCGGCAAGACCTCCCAGATTGCCGCCCTCACAGGCGGCACGACGCATATCACCGCGTGCGAGATGAGCGCGCCGCGCGCGGAAAAGCTCGCCTACAACCTCAGCAAACTTGGCGTGCACGGCGTCAACATCATGCGCACAGACGCGCGGCGGCTCGATGAGTTCTTCTCCTTCGACCATATCCTGCTCGACGCACCCTGCACGGGAACGGGAACGTTTCGCCTGGGCGACGATCGCGCGGAGAGCCGCATGACAGGCAAGCTCCTCGCCAAGACGGCCCGTTCGCAGCGTGCGCTTCTCGACCGTGCCCTCACCGTCCTCAAACCCGGCGGCACGCTCCTTTACTCTACGTGCTCAATCTTGCCTCAGGAAAACGGCGAGCAGGTGGCGGCCGCGCTGCGGCGGCATCGCGATTGCAGCATCGTGCCGCTCGCAGTGCAGCAAGCTGGGGTTGCAGACGATGACGCCAAGCCCCTGCCTGCCAGCACACGCGCGCTTGCTGGCGCATTTGAAGACGGGTCGATCCCCACGCTGAAAAGCGCCGTCGAGGGAACTGTTACCGTCTGCCCCTCCCAGCGCTTCGAGGGCTTCTACCTTGCCCTCATCAAAAAGCAATAAAGCGCGCGCTGCCAGCGGGTGCCCACCTCGCCTCCTGGTGCCCACGGGACCTGCGGATCAGCTCCGGCCCATCCATCAAAATGGGACAGTCCCAAATTGACCCACGAAAGCGTCAAAATGGGACTGTCCCAAAATCAGCCAAAAAGGATTAGCGCGGTGCAAAAAAGCGAGCCAGCTGCCAAGGCAGCCAGCTCGCCTGCAACATAGCTGAGCGATCGATACTACGGCACCGCTCGCCGCTTCATCGCTACCGGCGGTGCCGCCCACCGCGGCCCGACTGAGCACGGCGCTCTTCCCTGCGCGCCTTGATAGCCGTGCCAGCAAAGTAGACGACGGCGACGATCACGATTACGCCGACGACGATACCCAGCGGCTGGATGATATCCATGGCGCTCATAGTCACCGTCCCTTCTTGCAGCCCCATCGCACGACAGCTTACCAGATACCGGAAGCCGAGGGCGGCAGAACCATCGCATCAAGAAAAATCGAGTTCGCGTGGCAGCGGCCCGCAACACGGGCATGTGAAGCAGCGCGCGATGCCAGCTGACGAGCAGTAGCGCGTTCGCTAATCGACGCGCTTATCGCCCATGAAGAACAGCGCAACGGTGCCCGGGCCCGTATGTGAACCGATGACGGTGCCGATATTGTTGATGGCGATGTTGCCCTTGAGCGCGGGAATCTGCTCGCCAATGAGCCGCGCGACCTCTTCTGCATCCTCCCTGCAGGCAGAATGCGAGATCGAACATTTACCGGTGTATGCCGCACCGTCCTCAACATGGGCCATCATGTTCTTCACAAGCTCGGCGATGGCTTTTTTCTTGGTGCGAATCTTTTCGCGCGGAATCAGTTTTCCCTGATAGTCGACGTTCATGACCGGGCAGATCTTGAGTGCCGTCGCAATGAGCGCGCTGGTGGAGGAAACGCGGCCGCCGCGCTTCAGGCAATCGAGGTCAGAGACGAAGAACCAATGGTTGACGTTAAGCTTATGCTCCTCGGCCCACGTAGCCGCCTCGTCGAGCGTTGCCCCGGCATCGCGCATGTCGGCAAGGTAATCCATGAGCAAGCCGTAGCCCGCCGATGCGGCAAGTGAGTCGACCACGCGCACCGTTCGATCGGGATACTGGGCCTCAAGGTCGCGCGCCGCAATGACCGCGGAGTTATAGGTGCCCGAAATGCCGGAGGAGAGCGTGAGGTGCAGGACGTCTTTGCCCGCCTCGAGCATCGGCTTCCAGAACTCGGTGTACTCGCCCACGCTCACCTGCGAGGTCTTTGAGGTCGAACCCGCTTTGAGCGCACCGAAGAACGCTTCGGGCGTGACGGATTGGTACAGGTCGTCCTCATGAACGACGCCATCGAGCTCGTAGTGGAACATGATGTACTCGATGCCGCGCGCCTCGAAGAACGAGCGCGGATAATCCGCCGTCGACTCACAAGACAAGACGAAGGAACCCATAGGCACTCCCAACCATTCGAGGGCGGCTCACTCAATCCCGATCATCCGCCCAAGCGTTATTGACTATTCGTCATTATCCCACACAATCACTGCCCCGTTGCTCTCATTTCACCCGCAACGCGAACCAGAAACCCTTCCCACCTTCAACCTAGGGAAACGTTGGCCATCCGCTCTGGATAGGCCCGTGCACGGGCAATGGCGCGCAGCGCCGAGCCCCCACCCCCATTCCTTT
>NZ_CEWCAA010000063.1:0-9963 GCF_982429025.1 Enorma sp. | reverse complement strand
CCCCGCAAGAAAAAGCCCGTGGCGCTCATCGCGGGCATCGCGGTGCTGGCGCTCGCGGCCGTCGTGGCACTGTGCGTGTTCGTCGTGCCGCGTTTTCTGGATGCCGCAGGCCCAACCGTGACCTACGGCCAGACGGACCCGGTGCAGTGCTCGGTGGTTACGCGCATTCGCCCGCGCGACGCCGAGGGCAACGAGCTCACCTCGTATGTCGTGAGCCTTGTCGAGCGCACGGCTGACCGCCAGGATCGCACGAGCGCAGACGACGGCATCGCCGATGCCGTGGCGCAGATTCGCGTAACGGGCAACAACGGCTTTACCATGGAGGACTTCGGCGACGATATCGCGGATGGCGACTACTATCTCGTTATCGAGTCCTCGGATTCTTCGGATGATAGCTCGAGCGACCAGCGCATCCCCATCCATTATGAGCACGATAACCCCGACGCCGATTCGGAGGTCGTGGTCACGCCGCCCGCGCCCGAGTCCGATGAGTCCGCTTCAGGCGGTGAGGGCCAGGAGAGCGGGGATGCTCAGGGCGAGTCCGAGTTTACCGAAGAGCAGCTCGCCTACGCACACTACTACCTGAAGTGCCAGGAGCTCATCAACGCTTATGGCCCCGCGGGCACGACAGATCTCTACGACGGCCAGATGACGGCCATGACGGGGCTCGCCCTCGCGCGGCTCATCGACTTTGATGGCGATGGCCTGAACGAGCTCCTCGTCTCATATAACGCTGTGGAGATCGGCACGGATGCCGCGAGCGCCGACGAGGTCTACCCTGTCGAGGTCTGGGACTATCAAGACGGCGAGCTCGTGCAAGTCTACGAGGGCAATGCTCCGTACACGAACGGCGGTGCATACTTCCTCGACCTCTACGAGTACAACGACCTGCCGGTAATCTGCGCTGTGTGGTACGACATGCAGGTTGATAACGCGAACCTGGTCGACGAATACACGGGCTACTTCTCGCAGGTGAGCGAGACGCTCGATGCGATCGCCGTGCGCGATTCGTTTTTCAATTACGACACCGGTGAGAATTCCGTGACCTACACGCTCGACGGGGAGAGCGCTACCGAGGAGGAGTGGAACGACTTCGAGGGCGACCTTGACCACACGACCCATTACGACCTCGCGCTCTTCAACAACGTCGTCGAGGCGGAATCCACGGACGACGATGGGTGCGATACGCTCTATGGCGAGGACTTGCGTGCGGCGACCGAGGATACGTTCGCGGAGCTCCAGGAGGGCGCAGGCGATGCTCTCGAGGCCGTTGAGGCAGAAACGGAAGACGGTGCCTATGCATACGATATCGTTGAGCAAGAGGTGACCTATACCTCTTCGCAGGGCGAGGGAACCGAATGGGAGGCCACCTCGACGTGGTGCTACCCGCAGTTCACGCTGGCAGACGGTTCCACGACCCCGGCGCTCGATTCGCTGAATGCCCAACTTAAGGGATCGTTTGACGAGGACGTTGCCAATGCGCAGTCATGGACGTTTGAATCGGGCGACGTGCAGATACAGGTGCATCGCGATACCGTGACGTACCACGAGGGAACGATTGTGTGCGTGCGGAGCGATCGAAGCGGCTTTACCGGCGGCGCGCACGGCACCGAGAGCGTGACGGGCACGTTCTACGACCTGGATACGGGCCAGCAGGTGGGGCTCGAGACAGCGACGGGCGTTTCGCTCGATGAGCTGAAGAGCGCGGCGGTCACCGCTGTACTCGACTACGTTGCCGCGCAGCCCAATGGCACGTTGAGCACCGATGAGGATTCGCTCAACACCCTCATTGATGAGGATCGGTTCTATGCCGACGAGAACGGTGTCGTCGTTGCGCTGTGGCCGTACGAAATCGGCAGCTACGCGGACGGCGTGCAACTCGTCTATGTGTACGCGTTCGAGGATGACTCAATCGTGGGCACGAGCGCGGGCTCCTTTGAGTGGGGGAATTGATGGCGGAGGAGATTGTCGAGCCAACCGGGCCTGCGGTCGCTGAGGCCCTTTGCGCGAGCGGGGAGCCGGCGGGCGTGGAGCCGCTGGCCGCGGAGCCGACGGCAGTAGAGCCGCTGGTTGCAGAGCCGTCGGCAGCAGCGAGTTTTCCGGAGCAGCCCGCCATGCCCCGCTTCATCACGCTTGAGGGCATCGATGGGTGCGGTAAATCCACGCAGGCGAAGCTTCTGGCTGAGGACCTCGAACGTGCAGGCTACGACGTGCTGCTCCTGCGTGAGCCGGGTGGCGTGACCATATCGGAGAAAATCCGCGAGCTCCTGCTCGATCCGGCGCACGCGGCGATGAGCGACACCTGCGAGCTCCTGCTGTACGAGGCGGCGCGCGCCCAGCTCGTTCACGAGGTGGTTGCTCCCGCTCTTGCTCGGGGGCGCATCGTGGTGTGCGACCGCTTCTATGATTCCACGACCGCCTACCAGGGCTATGCCAACGGGATGGATCTCGGTGCGGTGCAGCGGGCCAACGCGCTCGCCGTTGGTGCATGCCACCCGGATCTCACGCTCGTTTTCGATATCGACCCAGCCAAGGCTGCTGCTCGTGCAGCCGCGCGCGACCGCGCCCAGGACCGCATGGAGGCCAAGGGGCTTGCCTACCAGGAGCGCGTGGCGGCTGGCTTCCGCGCAATTGCTGCCGCAGAGCATGGGCGGGTTCGCCTTGTCGATGCCAGCCGCGATATCGACGCAATCCATGCCGACGTTCGCGCCCTCGTTTTTGGGCAATAGCCGGACATCTTGGAAAACGCTGATCATTAGGCGCCGGAGCCATCCGTCCCGTCGAGGTTTCAACTTTTGGGCACTTCCTGACGCGGCGGGCGGGTACGGGCAAGCGAGGGGAAGAGAAAGGCGCAGCTCAGGAGGCCGGCGCCCTCCCGGCCGCGGCGCGGCTACCCGGGCCCTCCGCTCCGAAGTGCCCAAAAGCTGCAAGCCCGGTCGCACCTAAGATATATTCAGCGTTTCCCTAGGGCTTTTCGGGCGAGATTCAAACACCGCGTGCGTTCTCGGGCAACAATTGGACACCGAGGGTGTTTTCGGGCGAGATTTGGACGTTGAGGGCGCATGATGTGGCGATTTTTCGCCCGAAGACGCCGGGAATGTCCGAATTGTGCCCGAAGACGCACGTGGTGTCCGAATCTCGCCCGAGAACATGCCGCATGGCGAAAAGCCGCCCGAAGGCGCGCTGTGTAGTGCCGGAGGACACACTCCTGGGGGTAGCGGGGGCAAGACGCGAGCGGGCCGGTCGGGGTATGATAATCGACACGGCTCGCATCGCAGATAGCCGAGATGCCAGAGAACTCGTCTGATGCATCGCGGGCCAGACCGTTACGTCTTCAAGCTGGGGAGCCGCCATGCCCGCCGCCGTGCTGGACAACCAACGCTCGCTGCTTGCGCAGCTCGACACGCAGCCGCGCGTGCGCGACTTCTTGGCGCGTGCCGTCGAGGCCGGCCGCACCTCGCATGCCTACCTCTTCCTCGGCTCGCCCGGATCGGGCAAGCTCGATGCCGCATGGGCGCTTGCACAGGCCCTCATCTGCGAGGATTCCGGCTGCGGTTCGTGCGATGCCTGCGTGCGCGTGGCTCGGCACACGCATCCCGACGTGCACTATTTTGCGCCGGAAAGCGCGACGGGCTATCTCATCTCGCAGGTGCGAGACCTACTCGACGACGTGCTGCTCGCACCCATCCGTGCCACATGCAAGGTGTATATTCTCGACCGTGCGGAGCAGTTGCGGGCGAGTTCGGCAAACGCGCTGCTCAAAACGCTCGAAGAACCGCCTAAGGGCGTCACGTTCATCCTGCTTGGCACCTCGAGCGAGACCATCTTGCCCACGATCGTCTCTCGCTGCCAATGCGTTCCGTTCCGCATGATCTCTCCGGTGGACGCGGCGAACTTCGTCGCACGGTCGACGGGATTGCCGCAGGAGCGTTGCCGCATGGCGGTCGCCATCGCGGGGAGCCCCACCCGGGCGCGTGCGTTTCTCAAGAGTGCCGAGCGCCAGCAGGCACGTCGCGAGATGCTGCGCGCCATCGACTCGCTTGCCCATGCGGACGAGGCAGACGTTCTCGCGTCGGCGAAGGCACTCGTCGTTGCGGTGAAAGCCCCGCTTGCCGAGGTTCAGTCGACGCAAAAGGCCGTGCTTGAGCGCGATGCGGACTTTCTGAGCCGCGGTGCGCTGAAGCAGCTGGAAGACCGCAACAAGCGCGAGCTCAACGCGCGCGAGCGTTCGGGTATCATGGAAGTGCTGGCTTGCGCCCGCTTGCTGCTGCGCGACGTGCTCATCGAGCTCGAAGGCGCGCCGGGCGGCATCGTGAACGCGGACGTCCGCTCGATAGTCGAGAGGATCGCCGCGACGGCGCACCCGGCTGCAATCGTTCAGGCGCTCGACGCCGTCTCCTCCGCTGAGCGCGCCATTGCCAGGAACGTTACCCCTCAGCTGGCCCTCGAGGTCATGCTCTTCGATATCAGGAAGGCCCTCTCATGCCCGTCGTAGTTCCCGTAAAATTCCCGTTTGCCTCGCGAGACCTGTGGTTCGATCCGCAAGGTCTCGACATCATCGAGGCAGACTACGCCATCTGCTCGACCGAGCGCGGCCAGGAGATTGGCCTCGTTACCGCCGATCCCTTCGAGGTAGAGGAATCGGCGCTCCGTGCGCCGCTCAAGCCGGTGCTGCGCATAGCCACCGACGCCGACCTTGACCGAGCCGATGAGCTCGCCCGCCGCGGCGAGGAGGCCATGCACGGTTTCCGTGATCTTGTGAAGCAGAACGACCTCGACATGAAACCGGTGGGGGTGGAGTACCTCTTCGGGGGAGAGAAGGCCGTCTTCTACTTCGCTGCCGAGGACCGCGTGGACTTTCGCCAGCTCGTGAAGGACCTTTCCGCGCGCTTCCACACACGCGTCGACATGCGTCAGATCGGCGTTCGCGACGAGACGCGCCTCGTGGGAGGCATCGCGCATTGCGGGCAGGAGCTGTGCTGCGCGCGCTTCGGGGGCCAGTTCGAGCCGGTGAGCATCCGCATGGCCAAGGAGCAGGACCTTCCGCTTAACTCGGCGAAGATCTCGGGTGTATGCGGTCGACTCATGTGCTGCCTGCGCTATGAGTTTGAAGCGTACAAGGACTTCAAGGGCCGCGCTCCCAAGAAGAAGGCGGTTATCGATACACCGCTCGGCAAGGCTCGCATCCAGGAATACGATACCCCGCGTGAGCAGCTCATTCTGCGCCTGGAAAGCGGCAAGGTGTTCCGCGTGGACCTGGCCGACATGACCTGCTCCGATGCAGCTAAGAAGAAATCCGAGGAACAGGGGTGCGCGTGCCGTCCGGATTGCGTGACGCGCAGCGTGCTCGAGAAGCTTGAGAGCCCGGATATCGCGTTGGCGCTCATGGAGCTCGACCGCGAGAACGGTGTCGATGTGGGCGATGGCCTTTCGAGCGCCGACCGCATCGTGATCGATGGCGGCACCTCGCGTCGTCGCCGTCGTGGAGAGCGCGGCGATGGCCAGGCTGGCCAGGGGTTGCGCGGCGAAAAGCAGGGACGCGGCGCCCGTTCCGCCAAGGCCGCCGATGCATCCGACGCTTCGGCAGAAGGGCAGGGCTCGGGACGTCGTCGCCGCAAGCGTTCGGGAGGTGGCGCGCGCCCCGATGCCGCCGAGGCCGCGCCGTCGCGTCGCCCCGGTGATGGCGGGCAGGGCGCTGCCGGGCAGGCCCAGAGCGGCTCCGGCCAGGGAGGTTCGCGCCGTCGCCGTCGGCATCTCTCGAGCGAGGAACGCGAGAGCGCGTTCCTGAGCGCCGCGGCGCGCGAGAGCCGCCGGGATGCCGGGGAGGCTTCTTCTGAGGGTTCCGGACAAGGGACAGGGCGCACGCGCCGTCGTCATCGTTCGGCTTCGGCGCCGCGAGCAGAGGTGCGGGACGACGCGACGAAGCAGGCGCCGCAAAAGCCCGATGTTCCCTCGGTGGCCAGCCAGGTTGCGGACGGCGATGTGAAGGTGTCGCGCCGGCGTCCTGGTGATGGCGGCGGAGCGCGCAGGAGCGGCGTTGCTGGCCCGGAGCGGCCGAAAGCGGACGCCGCCCGCGATGACGCTGCGGCTGGCGAGGGACAGGCGCCCAAGAAGCGTCGCCGCCGCAGGCCGCGTAAGCCGAAGGGCTCGGCGCCGGGCTCACAGCCTCCCGCGTCTGAGGACTAGCGGAAACCAGCCGGGCCGGAATCCGTCAATTGAGGGGTTCCGGCTCGGCTTCTTCATAGAGCGTTTGAGGCGAGGGGGTGCTGCCCATGGAAGATGCGCACCGCGAGGTTGCCGTGCCGACATGGCGGCAGCGCATGCGCGAGGCCGCCCTCGAAGCCATCTCACCGACGCGCTGCGCCGGATGCGAGCGCCCCGGGGCTCTCGTATGCGACGATTGCATCGCGCGCATAACGCCTATCGATCCGGTGCATGCCTGCACGCGCTGCGGCGCGCCATTCGGCGATGTGCTCTGTACGGAATGCGCGGGCGATGGCGTCCTCGCGGTGTCCGATGCGCCTTCCGGTTTGCATGCCTGCGCGCCTGCGTGTGAGCCTTTGGGGAGAACGCTTGCGGCAACGGTATTCGAGGGCCCTGTGCCGCGCATCGTCCGAGCGTACAAAGATGCGGGCGAGCGGCGCCTCGCCCAGCCCATCGCCGAGCTCATGCTGGACGCTGCCGAGCATGCTGAGGCTGCGGCGCCCGAACGGTACGGAGGCCTGCTCTCTGCTGTCGACGCCATCACGTTCGTGCCTGTGACGGCTGCGGCGTTTTCTCGCCGAGGGTTCGACCATATGGAGCTCGTCGCCTCGTCGTTTGCGAACATGACGGGGAAGCCGGTGCTCGATGCACTGCTTAAGCACGGCAAGGGCGATCAGCGCACTCTTGGTCGTGCGGAGCGCCAGAAGCAGGCGCAGAGTTTGTACGAGGTGGTCGAGCCGGTTGCCGGCAAGCGCCTTCTTTTACTTGACGACGTCATCACCACCGGTGCGACGCTGCGTGCCGCCCGAGCGAGCCTGCTGCAGGCCGGCGCCGCGCGTGTTGATGCCCTAGCGTTTGCCCGCGTCTGGTGAGAGCGCGCCGCACCGCTTTCGGGCGCATTCCGGACACTGTCGGCGTTTTCGGGCGATAATTCGTCATCTGGGAGGCTCTGAGCGTCCAAATCTCGCCCGACAATGCTATCAATGTCCGGAATGCGCCCGACAACGCCCTGCGCCCTGTCCGCATCACAGTCCTGTTTAGTACCGCGAAACCCCACGCTAAGCGCCCGTGTTGTATAATTTCCCTCGTCCTCCCAGGCTGTGGTTGCGGGTGCGCCGCGCGCATCCTAGTCCATGACAGACGCGGTCAAAGGGACCCACGTAAGCACGCGTGTGCGCATGCGTGCGATCATGGCGCGTCCTAGAGGTAAGTCGCACCGTCCGTTTCTAGGGGCAATTCCGCCCCGCGGGCGAGCGGGCAAGTCGTGATGCCATCGCGGTGGCTGAGCAAACGTTCCAGTGCGCAGGTGTGGGGGAAAAGACCAGGTCAGCTGGAGGACATCGCAAAAGGACCGCTTGCTTTCGTGGCGAGTGGAGCTCATAGGGTTGGCGCCGATTCCGGCGCGTGGGATGAAGAGGATCGCGCGATGGTGGATGGATTGAAGTCGAGGCTTGCACGGGCTGCGGCGGGGGTTGCCGCCCTCGCGCTCGCGTTTGGTCTGGGGGGCTGCTCGCTTGCCACGCCGTCGCTCGATGAGGCGGTAGACGATACACCCGCTCAGGCGATTGCCGATTCCGAGCTTGTTCAGGCCGGCACGCTCACCGTCGCTCTCGATACGTCCGACGCTCCGCAGGTCATCACGGGTACGGATGGCGAGCTCGTAGGTTACGACATCGATGTCGCGACCGCGCTTGCCGAGAACATGGGACTCAAGGTGTCCTTCGTGAGCGCCACCTCGCCCTCGAGCGCGCTCGAGGGCGGCGAGGCCGATATCTACCTGGGCGCTACCGCTAGCGACGAGTCCGGCGACATCTCGACCGAGGGCGAGGTCCTGCAAAACGCGACCGCAATCTTCGGCATCAATACGGGTTCCACGAGCGCGGCGTCGACGACGGTGTCTGCGTCCGACCTCACGTCGGCCCGCGTGGGCGTGCAGGACGGCTCCGCTTCGCAGGAGGCACTCGCTCGCGTGAACGTCGTGGCGTCTAGCACCTACAGCAATGTGAACGAGTGCTTCGAGGCCCTTGCCGCGGGCGAGGTCGATTACGTTGCGTGCGACGCCACCGCGGGCGGCTACCTCGCCCGTTCGTACGAAGGCGTGTTCTTCGCGGGCACCATCAGCTCGTCAACCTCGTACGGTATCGCATACCTCTCGTCGTCGTCCGATCTAGCCGATGAGGTGAATAATGCGCTCGATGCCCTCGCGACCGATGGTACGCTCGATGCGATTCACCAGGTATGGTACGGCCCAGTGCCGCTGAGCCTCTCGAGCGAGGTCATCTCGGGTGTCACCCTGTCTACGGACGAGAGCGCGTCCGATGATGAGTCTGCCTCCTCGGACGGCGAGCCAACGATCACGGAGGATATCAACAGCCTCGATTAGTACCGAGTTCAAGCGTGCATTCCGTACGGCGCCTAGCGCATGTGCCCGTGCGCGCTGCGCTCATTTCGATGAACGGCGCGTTCCGCAGCCTCAATGGCTCATGTGATGCCCGCGCTCCGATTGGGTACAAACATCATACGTACTGTCCCCGGATAGATAGGAGCACATATGGATATCACGGTCTCGGGACGTAAGACCACGGTAACTGATGCTCTGCGTGCACGTGTTGAAGAGAAAGTCGGCGAGGCGCTCAAGGTATTCGATATCGAGCCCATGACGGCCGACGTCGTTCTCCGTTACGAGAAGAACCCCTCGATTCCCGAGCCTGCAATCGTGGAGGTCACCGTCCGTGCGAGAGGCTCGGTGATTCGCGTGGCCGAGCACGGGGCGGATATGTATGCCGCCATCGACCTTGCGGCCGATAAGGTCACGCGCCAGTTGCGCAAGTTCAAGACGAAGGTGGTCGACAACCGCCAGCAGGGCCCCTCGGCAGCCGAGGTTGCGCCGGCGCCGCCCGTCGACGACCTTGCCGACCTGCTTCTGCCCGAAGAGGAAGACGATCTGCTCGTGCGCGAGAAGATTATCGACATCACCCCTATGACCGAAGAGGAAGCGCTCGTGCAGACGGACCTCATCGGACACGACTTCTATGTGTTCGAAAATGCCACGACGGGCCTCATCAATGTGGTGTATCACCGTAAGAATGGTGGATATGGCATCATCAAGCCGAAAATTGAGAGCTTAGACGAGTAAAATACGTCTACTGCATGCGTAAAGGCGGGCGGCTGTCCATGCGGGGCAGCCGCCTTTTTTGAGAAAGGCTTGTCGATGAGCACTGCCGCGTCCGAAGGGTACAAGAACCGCTGCCGTATTGCGGTCGACACCTGCAGCGACCTCACCCCCGAGATCGCCGCGACCCTCGATGTCGATATCCTGGGCTTTCCCTATATTCTCGACGGCGTCGAGAAGGCCGACGACATCTGGACCTCGATGACGCCTAAATGGTTCTACGACCAGATCCGCAGCGGCGTGAAGGCATCGACCGCGGCCATCTCGGTCGGTCGCTACCTGGAGTACTTCACCGAGTGCGCAGAAGAGGGGACGCCGACGGTGTACCTCGCCTTTACCTCTGCGCTTTCCTCGAGCTACGAGCACGCGTGCATCGCGGCCGACGAGGTACGCGAGAAGTACCCCGAATTCGAGCTCTACGTGGTCGACAACGCGCTTCCCTGCGCGTGCGGTGAGCTCTTGGTACTCGAGGCGGTGCGTCAGCGCGCGGCGGGCCTCACGGCTGCCCAGCTCGCCGAGTGGGCGAACGAGTCCAAGACCTACGTGCACGGCTACTTCACCCTCGATAGCCTCGACTCCCTTGCGGC
>NZ_CEWCAA010000062.1:0-10392 GCF_982429025.1 Enorma sp. | reverse complement strand
CCGAACCCGAAAGAAGCGCATGCCCATTTCAAAAAAGAAGACTTGACCAAACACAATTCAGTATCTCCCTGCAATAAATGATGTACGATACGGGACATTGACCATGCACTGAATAGAAACGCGAGCAACGCCCCGTGCCCCATCAACCACTGCACCCAGCTCCATCAAGCGGCGCGATGCACACCGATAGACCTCGTGCCATCTCGTCTGCGCTTCGCGCAGCCATACCACCGACGCTTCCCATCCTCGCCGGCTTCGTCTTCCTCGGCATCACCTGCGGCGTCTATAGCGTCTCGCTCGGGCTGCCGTGGTGGACGCCCACGCTCATGGCCTGCCTTATCTTCGCGGGCTCTGCCGAGTTCGTCGTAGCCTCGATGCTCGCGGGACCGTTCGCGCCGCTTCAGGCGTTCGTCACCGTCTTCATCGTTAACGCGCGGCACCTGTTCTACGGGCTCTCGATGCTCGAGCGATTCCGCGGCCTCGGGCACAAACGCCCGTATCTCATCTTCGCGCAATGCGATGAAACGTTCTCCATCAACTATTCGACGCGCCCGCCGGCCGGCGTGGACGAAGGATGGTTCATGTTTTTCGTGAGCCTGCTCAACCAGCTGTACTGGGTGGTTGGCTGCACGCTCGGCGGCGTGCTGGGCAGCGTGGCAGCACTTAACGTGGCGGGCGTCGACTTCGCCATGACGGCGCTGTTCGTGGTGATCTTCCTCGACCAATGGACCAAAGATCCAAGCCATGCGAGCGCCGTGGTGGGCATTCTGGCCTCGCTCGTCGCACTCGCGCTCTTTGGGCCTGACGGATTCATGATCCCCGCGCTCGCGCTCATCCTTGCCGCGATAACGGTTCTGCGAAGCCACCTCGAACCGGCCTACGATACGTGCAAGAGCGGGTCCGTGGCTTCTGCATCGGATACCTGCGAGAACGGGCCCGTGGCCTCTACGCAAGATACCGCAGGTGCGCACCATGGGGGCGATGCGCGATGACGACCACGCAGATCATCCTTACGATTCTCGCTGCCGCGGCTGCAACGGTGCTCACCCGGGCCCTGCCGTTCTTCGCTTTCCCCGCAGACCGTCCAGCGCCGCGCTACATCCGCTACCTGGGCAATGCGCTCCCTGGAGCGATTTTCGGCCTGCTCGTGGTTTACTGCCTGCGCAGCGTGAGCGTGCTCACCGGCACGCGTGGCATACCCGAAGCGCTCGGTATTCTCGTTGCCGGCGGGCTCTACCTTTGGCGGAAGAACATGCTCGTCGCCATCTTTGCAAGCACCGCGCTCTATATGGTGCTCGTGAACCTCGTGTTCGTGTAACCGAGCCAAACAACGCGACCGTCGTGGCCGCGCGGCTCCGCATCTCAGTCGCGGGCTTCGAGCTGGGCGACGAGCTCGGCTGCTACCTCGATGGCATCGCCCACGACCGCATAGCCTGCCACGCCGAAGATGGGCGCAGCGGCATCCTCGTTGATGCCAACAACCGTCTCGGCACCACCGATTCCCGCCAGATGCTGGATAGCACCCGAAACGCCAATGCTCACCAAGAGCTTCGGCGCGACGGCCGCACCCGTTTGACCTACCTGGTGGGCATAGTCGAGCCAGCCGGCCTCCACGAGCGGACGCGTGCAACCGAGCTCAGCGTGAAGCAGCTCTGCCAGGCGCTCCATGAGCGGGAGATTCTTCTTGGACCCGATGCCCCTGCCCACGACCACGAGCCGCTCTGCCTGCGCGATCGACCCGCCGGTAACAGGCTCGATGCCAAGCACGGCAACGCGCGGCGCAACCTCGGGAGCCAAGGGGGCTTGGGTGATGATGCCCGCCGCAAGATCAACGCACGTGCCCGCCCCAACCGTCACGCGCTCAGGCGCCGCAAATACGCCCGGCCGCACCGTCGCCATCTGAGGACGATGCGCGGGGCACTCGATCGTCGCCATGAGGTTGCCGCCGAACGCAGGGCGCGTTTGCAGCAGAGCTCCGGTCTTGGGGTCGATGTCGAGCGCGGTGCAATCGGCGGTAAGGCCCGTCTGCAGGCGCACCGCCACGCGTGGGGCAAGCTCGCGGCCGAACGCCGTTGCTCCGAACAGCATCGCCTCGGGGCGGCGCTCTTCGGCAAGCGCGCAAATCCATTGCGCGAACACCTCGGCGTCTGCATGCGCGAGGCGCTCATCCACGGTGTGGATCACCTCGGCAACACCGGTCGCGGCAAGACGCTCCGCCTGGCGAGGAGCTCGTCCCGCCTCACCAAGCACCGCCACCACCTGGCAGCCGCGCGCTTTGGCGAGCTCGAGCGCCTTGCCGACCAGCTCGAAGACCACCGGCAGCAGCGCGCCCTCCGCATCAACCTGGGCAATCACCCAGATGTCACGACAGGCGGAAAGATCGCGTCCAGGCCCCTCGCCGGCCTCGTCGCGCTCAAGCGAAATCGCATCCACCGGGCACGCCTCCACGCACCCGCCGCAGAGCGTACAGGCGTCGGTCGGGCGTGCCAGGCGGCCCTCGACCACGATGCCGCCGAACGCGCACGCGCGCTCGCAGCGCTTACAGCCCACGCAGCGCGCGGCATCCACCATAAGCCCGCTCATAGCCCCGCCTCCTCAGCTAACGCGATGATGCGCGCCGCTTGCTCGGGCACGCTTCCCTCCAAGACCTCGCACGTGTCAGAACGCTCGGGCACAAACGACCGCACGACCTGCGTCGGAGAACCGGCAAGGCCCGATCGCGCGGGGTCGGCCTGCACGCGCGCTGCGCTGAGCACCGCCACGGGCGCACCCGCGGCCGCACGTACCCCCGCGATGCTCGGCATGCGAGGCTGTGCGATGTCTTTGGCCACGGTAAGCACCGCCGGCAGCGGAACCTCGACGAGCTCGATGCCCGCATCGGTCGCATGGCGCACGGTAACGTGGCCCCGCTCAATCGCAACTAGCTCGCGCACGTCCGTGACGCAGGGCATATCGAAGAGCCCTGCGAGCTCCGGCCCGATCTGCGCCGTGTCGCCATCGACCGCCATCTTGCCGCAGAGGATGAGATCCGGAAGAGAGGGGACAGGGGCGGCTTCTCCGTGCTCCGAAGCACCGGACGCGGCGGCGTCGCTCATGCTCGCCGAGCCAAGCTCGCGTATACCGCATGACAGGGCATAACTCGTGGCAAGCGTATCTGCACCGGCAAACGCGCGATCAGAAAGAAGGAGCGCATCGCTTGCGCCGCGGGCGATGCCGTCGCGCAAAAGTGCCTCCGTAGCCGGAATGCCCATGGAGAGCACGCTCACCCTACAGCCCTCGCCCGTAGCAGCACGCTCATCCTTGATAGCCAGCGCCACCTCGAGTGCAGCGGCATCGAAGGGGTTCACCACCGACTCGCGGCCATCGCGCACGATGGTATGAGTGACGGGGTCCATCTTGACCTCGGTCGAGCTCGGAACCGCCTTCACACAGACCACGATATGCATCAGGACACCTCCCCGGTGTTCATAGCTTTAGCTAACGCATCTGCCGGTGCAGCCGCCGACGGAACAGGCGCGGCATCAGCGCCAACAGCCGCAGCATCCGGTCCGGCGCCCGAAGCATCGGGGCCGGCGTCTGCGGCATCCGGTCCAGCACCTGCGGCATCGGCGCCCTCGGGCACCGCCGCGCCCTCCCTGCGGACCTCGTCGAGCAGCGCCACGTCAAACAGGTTGCCACGCCCCAGCTGGCACGCCGGGTCGAACGCAAGCTTGAGACGTGCCATCTCGCGCACATGCTCTGAGCCGTACATGGTCGTGAGGAAATCGCGCTTGAGCTTGCCCACGCCGTGCTCGGCCGAAACCGCGCCGCCCATAGCCGTGACATCTTTGGCCCAGCGCGCAAAGAGCGCCTTGCCCCTCGCGTATTCCTCAGCATTGCGCGGCAGAACATTTACATGCAGGTGGTTGTTGCCGATATGCCCCCATGCGGCCGACTCGAGCCCCTCCTCGGCCAGCGTCGAGCGGTAGAGGGAGATGACATCGCGCAGACGGTCGTCGGGAACGGACATGTCGCTGCCGAGCTTGGTGATCGAAGGCTCTTCTCGGCGGCGCTCGTCGATGAGCATGTTCACGCTCTCGGGAACGGCATGGCGGAAGAACCGGAGCGTCTCGCGGTCAACGGCGGTACGGGCCACCCAAGAGTCCCTCTCGCTTCCGCCCGCCGCGCGCACGATGGCGCCGAGACGCTCGAGGTCCGCCATGGCCTCATCTTCCACAGGTGCTTGGAGCTCCACATAAAGGCAGCAGCCGAAGCGCTCGGGAAGCAACGGGAGCGCCGCGAAGGCCGAGCCCTGGGCACGGGCGCGGCGCAGCACGTCAAGGGCGGCTGGGTCGAAGTACTCGAGCGCCGCCGCATACTTGAGGTCTGCGCGGGCAGCTATGGTTGCCTCGACCGCTTGGCCCTCGGTCGCAAAGAAGCAACTCGCCGCCCAAACCACCGCAGGCGCCGGCATGAGGGCGAGCTCGAGCTCGGTGATGATGCCGAGGGTACCGTCCGAACCGATGATAAGGTCGAGGGCGTCCATGTCGTCCTCAACATAGTAGCCGGAGGCGTTTTTGGCGCGCGGCATCTGATAAGTGGGGAGGTCCGCTTCGATGGTCGAGCCGCCCTCGGTCTTGAGCATGAGATGCCGGCCGTGGGCGCGGACCTCGTCCCGGCGCAACGCGACCACGTCGCCGTTTGCGAGCACGAGCCGTAGCGCCGTCACATGGCCGCGCATGGCGCCGTAACGAAAGCTCCGTGCGCCCGAGGCGTTGCATGCGGCCATACCGCCCAGGCAAGCAGAGGTCTCGGTGGGGTCGGTGGGGAACATCTGCTCCGGAGCCTCGGCAAGACGCTGCGCGGCGGTAAGCGACGCCTCGTCCCAACCCTCGGTAGGAAATGCCTTTGCTGCCAGGTACTTTCGAAGTTCGGAAAGAACGAGACCAGGTTGAACGCGCAGGTAGAAACGCCCGTCCTCCTCGCGCAAGCCGAGCGGGCGGTTCATGTGCGAGAGGTTGAGCACATGCCCGCCTTGAGGCACGGCGCCCGCTGCAAGGCCCGTGCGCGCGCCCTGCACCGTGATGAGCGTACGCGCCGAGCTGAGTGAGCGTACGATGGCGCGGACCTCGTCCTCGGTCCGTGGGAACGATAGGGACTCGGCCGTCCCCCTGCTCCGCGACTCATCGCCGCGATACTCGTCGTATTCGCTCGAGAACTTGATGATGGCCGGAATGGTGGGTGTCGGACCAAACGAGGTTGCAGCCACGGCCCGCCCCCTTTCTCGATGCTGGCTGGCAAACACATTCGCAGCAGCCACCGCGAACGCATAGAGACACGTGCTAGAAATTGTATCGGGACCGACGCTGCCGCATGGCCGGACCTCGCCCGCGTCGCTCATTAGTAACATGAGACGCGACATGCGCGCGGCCGCCGCGCGCAAAACCTCCATACTTCGATTTTCATCCCCTCTGAGCTGCGCGGTTCAGACTTTGTTTAGATTCATTGGGACATCGTTCAGTTCTACCTCCTAGCGTTCATGCCAGCGAGCCCGGACCGGCCGGGCGGCGTGATTGGAGGAGCCATGGCAGTGTATCTACCCTCAGCGAAAATCGCCGTTGAAATCGTGGACGACCCAACGAGCCTACCCGCAGACCTCAGCGCCTTTCCGGATTTCACCATCGTGCCCATCACCCGCGCCGACCTGCGGAGTCCGGCGGCACGCGACCGCACCGTCAATCGAATCGCGCGCATGGCGGCGAACAAGACCGGCACGCACGCCGCATCCGATACACACGACCAGCCAGCGGGAACGTCGACCTCCACGCCGCGCACAGCATCCAAACGCGAGCGCAAGCAGCTGCTGGACCTCATCAACACAGGGCTCGACCTCACCCAAGGGTCGGCGACCGCCCGCGTGGCGGTATAGGCGCGCAAAAGCACCAAAGCGAAACAGCCCAGGACGAAACGGCTCAGGGCAAAAAGAATCCCGAGCGGAGCGGCCCCAAGCGCAACGATTCCGAGGCGGAGCCGCTAGGAGGAAACGACAGACCGATAGGAGGTATCCATGCATAGCAGCAAGCGCCGAGGAGGCTTCAAGCGAGGAGGCCTGCGCATCGCAATGCAGCTGATAAGACGAATTGCGACCTCTACGGGAGGCGGCTGGAGCGGGGCGGCCGCCGTTTTAATCGCCGTGGCCCTCGTCGCGCTGTCCGTTGTCGCGGCACTAGCACCGTCGACGGCGCAAGCACTCGCGGACATCCCGTCCTCGTTCAATCAGAACGTGACCGTCACCCGTCGCGATATCGGAGCGAGCAACCGCTCCCCCATCTCGAACTGGTATCTATCCGACGGCACATGGGTCGTCTGTGGAGAGCCGTTCCACGGCACCCCCGACACTGGCGATGTCTACGGTCCCGCCGTGCCGGTGAGCCAGTTCACCTACGACGACACCCACGACTCCGGCCCCGTCGCATCCGCCCCGTGGGTCACGGGCTCCTCGAGCTTCGATCCGCACGCGATGGCCTACGCCGCCGCCTACGCGCCCACCTCAGCACTCGGCCAGGCGACATACGGCTTTTCCGGGCGAAGCGACCAGCTCGTCGCCGCATGGGAGGTGACCAAGCACCTCCTCATGGGCGCCTCCGTGGAGGGTGAGTCCCTCATGTACAACGGCGGCACCTACACGAACATCTACCGCTCCACCAACGACGGGAGCACGACCGGCCGCGTCGCCAACGCCGTGGAGCTCGCAAAGATCCAGCGCCTCGTGTCGGACGCTCGCGCGCACGCCGGCCAATCCGGCTGGTGGGACGACGCGCTCTGGCTGCGGCGGAACCTGACAGACGGGTCCGCGCAGAACATCTTCGTCATCATCCCCGTCAAGCCGGACGTGCGCATCACCTTCACCAAGGTCTCCGCCGACGCCGAATTCACCGCCGGCAACGACGAGTACGCGTATGTTGGTGCAACCTACGACATCTACGATGCCTCGACCGACCAGAAGATAGCCAGCATCACGACAGATGAGAGCGGTCATGCGAGCTATCAGCTGCAGCAGGACAAGCGCTACTACGCCGTTGAGACCAAAGCGCCGCAGGGGTTCAAGCTCAACACCGAGCGCCACTACTTCACCACCGGAAGCAGCGATTCTAGCGAGGAGCTTGCGGATAGCCCGGGCGCAGTCCGGCTTACCATCCAGAAGAGGGATTCCGCCACGCTCGATGCGGCGCAGCCCGGGGCTACGCTCGAAGGAGCCGAGTACCGGCTGACCGATGCGAACGGCCGCGTTCAGACCGCGGTGACGAACGAGGACGGGCTGGTCGTCTTCCAGGACATCCCGTTCGGCACCTGCACGGTCGTGGAAACCAAAGCGCCAACCGGGTACAAGCTCGATTCGACCGTTCACACGTATACCGTGAGCTCAGAGCAGATGACCGCATCTGGCATCGTTGAGCTCGAACCTGAGGACGACTTCAAGGAAAGCGTGATCGCGTTCGACATCGAAGTCGCCAAGTTCAAGGGCGCCGATGAATCCTGGGACGAGGGCGACGGGCATGAGGAGCCGGCTGCCGGCGTCCGATTCGAGATCGTCTCCAACACCACCGGCAAGGCGGTGGGCTCCATCACCACAGGCGAGGACGGCTTCGCCGAGACGGACGGCCTGTGGTTCGGCGAGGGCGAACGCCCCGAGGGCGTGAACGGCGCCCTGCCCTACGATGCGGCCGGCTACACCGTCCGCGAGGTCGACGATACGGTGCCCGACGGCTTCGACAAGGTGGGCGACTGGACCATCTCCGCCGAGCAGATGGCGGACGGCGCGAAGCTGCGCTACATCCTGAACGACCAGGCGATCAGCACCCGCATCCAGATCGTGAAGCAGGACGCCGAGACCGGGCAGGCCGTGCCGCTCGCCGGCTTCACCTTCCAGATCCTCGATGCGAAGGGCGACCCCGTCTCCATGACGGACAGCTACCCCAACCCCGTCGAGCTCACCGAGTTCACCACCGACGAGAGCGGCTGCGTGACGCTACCGGAGACCCTCGAGCCGGGCGAGTACTCTGTGCACGAGGTCGCGGCGGCGGGGCCGTACCTCACGGGCGGCGAGGACGTCGCGCTCACCGTGTCCGGCGACCATGAGGACGCGGTCCCTACCGCGGCCATCGTCTATTCGGACGCGCAGGCGAAGGGCCGCGCCACCGTGACCAAGCGCTGCAGCGCCCCGGACGGCTCCGATGAGGGCCATGTGCATGACGAGGACTGCGCGGGAGAGCTCGCCGGTGCGGAGTTCGACGTCGTCGCCATGGAGGATGTCGTGAGCCCCGACGGCACCGTGCACGCCACCGAGGGCGAGGTCGTCGACCACGTGACCACCGGCGAGGACGGCACCGCGACCACCGAGGAGCTCTACCTGGGCGACGGCACCGCCACCTACGCGTTCGTCGAGACGAAGGCGCCCGAGGGCCACGTGCTCGACGCCACCCCGCATGAGTTCACGCTCTCCTACGCCGACGACGATACGGCGCTCGTCGAGGTCGAGGTCGAGGTGGCCGACGCCTACACCGAGATCACGATCGACAAGAACATCATGGGGACTGGCCACCCACTCGCTGGCGCTACGTTCCAGGCATGGGAGGCCGGCCAGGAGATCGATGTCGAGCCCGATGACGGCATGGCGGCGGCCGCCGTGCGCGCAGAGGGCGAAAGCGCAGCGACGCTCATCGAGGCCGTGGACAACGCCACGATCGAGGCCGATGTGCCCGAAGGATACAGGCTGACCGTCTCCCGCGACAACTACTCCGCCGACGTCGAGGGCTCCATCGCCGTGGACCCCGGCGCCTACGAGATCGCCCTCACGGACGCCGATGGCGAAGCGATTGACATGGGCGGCGAATCGAAGCTCGAGGTGGAGGCCGGCGAGGCCGTCAAGGTCTCCTGGTCCGAGCCCTTCCTCTTCTTCGGCGGGCTCGATATCTCGCGCGGCCGGATCGAGAGGGAGAGCTACGAGCTCAGGCTCGATGAGGGGGCCGGGGCACTCATCGCCACCGACGTCCCCGCCGGCGCCTACGAGCTCGAGATCGGCGGCGAGGGCGCCGGCAGGGTCGAGCTTACCGCTGGAAAGACCTTCTTCGGCTCCTATGCGGACGGCGATCTCTCCATCGAGAGCCACCTACTCAAGCCCGGCGAGGAGCACATCGAAATCGTGACGGACGATGACGGAACCGCAGCCATCCGCCACCTTTCGCCCGGCAGCTACCGCCTCGAGGAGACGGACGCCCCGGACGGCTTCCTCGTGGACGGAGGTGTGCGCTACTTCTCCGTGTCCGACGACGGTCTCACCGAGGGGCTCGAGAGCTTCCCGCTCGAGATCGAGGACGACTACACCAAAATCGACCTCTCCAAACGCGATATCACCAACGAGGACGAGGTAACGGGAGCCAAGCTGGCCGTAATCAGCCCCGACGGGGGTGTTGTGGAAAGCTGGACCTCCGATGGCACCGACCATCGCATCGACGGGCTCGAGCCCGGCAACTACAAGCTCGTGGAGCTTATGGCCCCGCACGGCTACGACGAGGCGACCGCGGTCGACTTTACCGTGGAGCCCACCGGCGAGGTACAGCGCGTGGTCATGTACGACGAACCCATCACCGTCGAGGGCTCTATCGACAAGCGCCAGGAGGTCGCCGACCCCACCCACCCCCACACCGATGCCGACACAGACGCCGCGCGTGCCGAGGTCTCCGCATCCGATGACGGCTCGTACGACTATTCCGTTGACTTCCGGAACGAGAGCAGCACGTGGGTCGACGAGTTTACCGTGACAGACGAGATTTCCGCTGCATCGGACGGCCTCGCCGAGCTCACGGGCATCGTGACGCCCGTCGCGGGCGAAGACTACGACGGCCTGCTCAACGTCTGGTACCGCACGAGCACCACGTCAGCTGATTACATCGACCCGAGCGACGCCAACGCCACACGCTCCGACGGGCACGCCAACCCTTGGCTTGATCATGAGACGACCGAAGAAGCCCTTGGCGACGACAGTCGAGCCATCGATTACACCGGTTGGCGCCTGTGGGCTCAGGACGTAAGCGCCACCGAAGCCACCGAGCTCAGCGTGACCGACCTCGGCCTCGAGGAGGGCGAGAGGGTGATCGCCGTGCGCCTCGAGTACGGCCGCGTTGAGGAGGGCTTCTCCTCGCGCACCGACGAGTGGGGACGCGACGACCTCAAGCACGAGCGCGACGACGTCGATAACGTCGCGCCAGCCCACGAGGGAGATGAGCTTGAAGGTGCGGAACGAGCCCCGCTCGTGCTCCACATGAGGGTGACCGATAGGTACCGCGCCAGCACGGAGCTCGTGAACAGCGCACGCGTCGACCTCTACCGGAACGGCGGCAACACCACAGAAGA
>NZ_CEWCAA010000061.1:0-10702 GCF_982429025.1 Enorma sp. | reverse complement strand
CATCTCGGTGGCACGCCGGCTCTGCCCCACCGAGAGCCAGAAGGATCCATTTTGGGATCGCGCCGCATCCAATCTCATTGCCTGCCTCATCGCATACGTGATGGAAGAGCTTCCGCCCAGCGAGCAGCATTTCGGTTCGGCGATCGCGCTTGCCGAGCACCTGGACGATCGAGCAGCGTTCAAGCTGCTGGATGATCTGGAAACCACGGATCCGGGGAGCCTCGCCCACTCGCTCTATCAGCGTTATGCAGGCACGCTTGCCGCCCCGCAGATGAGCGGCAGCATCGCCGGCGTCGTGGCGGAGAAGCTGATGTGCCTCGGCTTCGACGGGACGCTGGCGCTCTATACCGCAGACCAGAAGGTCAACTTCGATGGGTTCGATGGGCTGCCGCGTGCGCTCTTCGTTGCGGTGAGCGACCTCGACCGAAGCCTCGACCCGCTCACGAGCCTGTTCGTAGACCAGGCGTTCACGGAGCTCGTGCGAAAAGCGGACCGCAATCCAGGAGGCATGCTGAAAAAACCGGTCCGCTTCATGCTCGATGATTTTGCAAATCTCAATATCGAGAACATCGACAACATCCTGAGTATCGTCCGCAGCCGCGAGATCTGGTGCACGCTGTTCGTGCAATCTATCAACCAACTCGACGCGATCTATGGGCATGCCCGCGCCCAGTCCATCATCAGCAACTGCGACACGCAGTTGGTGCTGGCGTTTCAGGATGCCGAGACGGCGCGATGCTTCAACGACCGTGCAGACAAGCTTCCCACGTCGCTCCTTCAGATGTCGCGCAAGCACGCCATGCTGTTCATTGCCGGTGCCCGCGGAGAGGAAGTGGAGAAGTACCGGCTGGAAGAGCATCCGCTGTACCAGGAATGCATGAAGCGAGCGGAACAGGGTGCTCGTTCGGCCAAGTTGAGAGGGCGGGTCATCAATGGCGTGCGCGGGGTGGAGGGCCGGAGCGCCCCCATCGACCCCGACCTCCTTGAGTTAGACATGCACGATCTGGGGAGTGAGAGGGAGTTGCCGCTCTAGCACGTGGTTTTTAACGGTAGGCACACGAGATGGAAAAGAGCACATCCATGGCACAGAACGCACAGCCCAGCTTCTATGAATCGAATCCCGAGTACGCGACCCTCATCTTTACCGCACAGGATGCGCGCAAGGAGCTCATCTGCGCGCTCACCGGAGAGCTCGACAAGTCTCTGGAACGCGAAGGCGACCCGGACTACGAGCGCTACGGACGTCCGAGCGATGAGGTGTACCTGTCCGGTTATCTCTGCGCGCTGCAACGCGTCTGGGCCTATGAGGAGGAACATCCGGACGAGGCGCGTCGTTGCAAGGCGCTGTTCAGCTCCGAGATGGGTTTGGAGGGCTAGCATGAACAAGCGAAATCCTGAGCTTGCTGCACGCATCGAGGACGTGCTGAACGGGGCGCCGTCGACGAAGCTGGTCCTCGCGAGCCTGAGCGCGGTGGCCCGCACTCCATGGGAATGCTATTGCGGAGATGGGAAGGCGCGTCGCATGTGCAGCTCGATCGCCACGTCGGAGATGACGGCGTTGCATCTCGACCGTTGCGGCTTCATGATGCCGGAATGGCACGGAGATGTTGGAGGTATCGCGCGTCTCGCCCTGCTGCTCGACGCCGGAGCCGGTGTTGCAGACGGTATGCAGACGCGCTCCGTTCTCAGAAGCAGCCGAGACGCACTCCTTGATGCCTTGCTCGCACCGGTTTTGAACTCGGTAGAGCGGGTTGTGGCGCCGGGCTGGAATCCCACCCAGAAGCCCGCTCGCCCGCAGCGCAGGCGCGCAAACCGGCCTGATTTCTCACGCATGGCGGAAGATGATTTCAAGAATCGGCTCAACGCAATCGAGGTGCGGGCCTTCTACAGTATCTTTTGCCGCGCCACGGGCAAGGAGATTCTGGATGCCGTCATGTCGTCATCCGGGAACGCCCGGGGTGTAGGGGCCGAGGACCTTCGGCGCTATGCCGCGCACGTTGCTGCCGAGCCCGAGCGGGGACTCCATCGCAGCTTCAAGGTCATGTGCTGCGAATACCTCCGGGAGGTTGGCCATGCTTCAGACGCATGCGACGAAGATCCCGAAGACGATTTCATAGAGGAGCCGGAAGACTGGCGGGATACCCATGACGTGCCTTGGTCGCGAGAGACCGAGCTCAAAGAGTGTTTGATGCGGCGGAGCCTTTCCTTGTTCTTCGAGCCGGTCGCGCTCGCATATGGTGTCCCTACGCAGGAAGGGCACCCCGAGAGCCCGACGGCTCGCCCGAACCCCACGCTCGCCGCGCGCCTCGCTTCCGCCCAGGCGAAGTGACGCCGCTGAGCTAGACGGTCGCGCAGCTCGCCGGGGCGTAAATCCACGGCAGCAAGATGGGAGAGCAAGAGCAGAAAGAGCAAGCGTAAGAAGTGTGTGAGCATAAGCGAAAGGATCCATATGCCAAAGACCATCTCCACCACCGCGCCTGCGGGCACCGCCCTGCAGCCCGATTCGCGCGCCGCCTACCGCGGCAAGACCCTCGTCGGTCGCAATCGCGCGCTCGAGACCGATTCCTTCGAGACGAAGCTCAACAACAACGTGCTCGTCATCGGGCCCTCCGGCTCAGGCAAGACGCGCCATGTCCTCAAGCCCAACCTGCTCGAGGCTTCTTCGAGCTTCATCGTGCTCGATACCAAGGGGACGCTTTGCAGCGAGATGGGATGCGCCCTTGCGCGCCTGGGCTACATCGTCGAGCGCCTCGATTTCGCAAGCGTAAGCGAGGAGCCCCGCCCGCTGCCTGCCGGCGCGGCGAACGTCGGCTACAACCCACTCGCCTTCGTGCGTCGTGATGCTCAGGGCAAGCCCAACCAGCAGGACATCATCTCCGTCGCCAAGGCGGTCTCGCCCGTCGGGAATTTCCGGGATCCCTTCTGGGACAATTCCGCAGCGAACCTTCTCGCCGTGCTCATCGCCTACGTTATGGAAGAACTGCCCCGATCGGAGCAGAACTTCGCCGCGGTGATCGAGCTCGCTAACCACTTGCAGGACGGCGCCACCCTTCGCTTGCTGGACGACCTCGAGGTCTCCAATCCGCAGAGCCTTGCCTGCACGCTGTATCAGCGCTATGCAGGAGTCATAGAATCGGAGAAGACGCATGCGAGCATCCTAGGCGTCTTAGCGGAAAAGCTCATGTGCCTGGGCTTCGATGGGGCGCTGCGCCTTTACACGGAAGAGCGCCAGGTCGATTTCGCGAGCTTCGGCCATGGGCGTCGCGCGCTCTTCGTGACGGTGAGCGACATCGACCGCTCGCTCGATCCGCTTGCGAGCTTGTTCGTCACCCAGGCCTTCAACGTGCTCATGCGCGAGGCAGATCGGTGCCCGAGCGGTCGCCTGCCCCAACCCGTTCGCTTCTTCCTGGATGATTTCGCGAACCTCTATATCCAAAACATCGATGACATCCTTGCCGTTACGCGCAGCCGCGAGATCTGGGTTACCTTGCTTTTGCAATCGGTAAACCAGCTTGAGGCGCGTTATGGCCGGGCACGCGCGATGTCCATCATGGGCAACTGCGACACGCAGCTTGTGCTGGGATTCCAAGATCTCGATACCGCACGTTGTTTCGCCGAGCGCGCGGACAAGCTGCCCAAGAGCCTGTATGAGATGCCTGCTGGAAGCGCCTGGCTCTTCATCCGCGGTCGCAGCGCCGAGGCGCTCGATGCCTACCGCTTGGAGGAGCATCCGCGCTATGCGGAGCTTGTCCAGGCGGCGGAGGGGCCGGTGCCGCGCGATTTCAAGCTGCCGACATGCGGGCGCGAAGCGAGTGGGACCGATTTTTCCTACGACGACATCCCCTTCTAGCGGCTGCCCTGTTCCGCAAGGCCGAGATAGATCATGAGCAATGCGCCGTCCGGCGCGAAGAAAGGAGCTTCCCTATGGAGTCCACCACCATCATCAGCCCCCGCACCATGCGCGAGACGGCGCGCGGCATCACCCTCACGAGCATCTACGACGAGATGCTCTCCCGCCGCGAGCTTTCCGTGACCGGCGACGTGAATTCGGCCATGGCCTTCGATGTGTGCCAGCAGCTGTTGCAGCTCGAGCACGAAGACCCCTCGGCCGAGATCACGCTGTATGTATCGACTCCGGGTGGTGACGTCTCTGCCGGCCTCGCCATCGTGGACACCATGTGCACCATCTCCTGTCCGGTGCGCACCGTGTGCCTGGATATGGCCGCATCTATGGGCGCGATCATCTTCGTCTCCGGCGACCGTCGCGAGATGTTCCTGAATGCCGAGCTCATGATCCACGACCCGCTCATCCAGAACGTGAGCGGCTCGGCGCTCTCCGTGCAGGAGACCAGCCGTCGCCTCATGCGTCGTCGTAGTACGCTCAGCCAGATCCTCGTCGATCACAGCAACCTTCCCATCGAGCGCGTGGAGGAGCTCACCTCGAAGGACACCTATCTCACCGCCGAAGAGGCCCTGGAAAAGGGCTTCACCGACGCGATCGTCGAGCCGCGCAAGGTAGCGTAGGGGGAGGGCACCTGCCTGCCGCGTCCGGGTGGCGCCACGGGTTTGACTGGCGCGTGAGCGTGCAAGCAGTGAACGCCTGCCGCGCCCGGGTGGTGCACCCGCGCTCAGCAGGCGTGGCCTGTATCCCGGCAGGGGCTGCTGCGGGGTACCTTGGAATCCGAGGACAGTTTCCGCGAGATCGTGTTCCATGAGGCGGTGAGCGGGACTCCCGCTGATCTCGCAGGTGGACAGGGGCATCTGCGAGGAACCTCGACGGCATCTTCGAACACGGGATCC
This sequence comes from Enorma sp., assembly GCF_982429025.1. Classification (NCBI taxonomy): domain Bacteria; kingdom Bacillati; phylum Actinomycetota; class Coriobacteriia; order Coriobacteriales; family Coriobacteriaceae; genus Enorma; species Enorma sp. The sequence goes on along the minus strand of NZ_CEWCAA010000061.1, from coordinate 5,902 downwards.
TGTTCAGGAACGAGCTCGCCCGTCGAAAGGTCGACGCCGCCGTCACTAGCAAGCTGCGTTGGCAGGAAACCGCCGATGCTGTCTTTTCCCAGCCGGTATCCATAGCAGGATTTTTTTCAACACGCAAGTAAGATGGGGCGGGAAGGAGCGCGCGCATGTCCGATATCGCAAGTGGATAGTGGCCGCAGCGAAACGCTAAGATGGTTGAAAGGATATGAGTGAATGCGGTATCCAGGATCCGGGGGAGGAAAGGGCTCGAGGACAGCGGTTGCATCTCGAGCTTCGATGTATATAGAGAGGGAGGGCTGTAACCATGGGTTTTATCGATGGTGATGCCGCGTGGTACGCGCAGGAGATGGCGAGGCGCGCGGCAAACCGAGCCGCTCAGGAGGCCGCGCGCGAGCAGGCGCGCATCGACCGCGAGCAGTACGAGGCGTCGAGCGGCGCGTCCTACGGCAGCTGGGCCTCGGGGCCGGCGCCCGAGCTGAGCCCCTTCCGGAACCTGACGATGCAGGAGCTCATCCGACAGCGAGACGGGTTCATCAAGGAGCTCGAGGAGGCGCGGCGGACGCTCAACGGTCCCGGTGAGCGTTCGGCGCGCGACATGATAGATCTCGCCAACTACGAGATCGACCGTCGCAACAACTTCCATACGCTCAGCGAGTCCGAGCGCGCGGCGCTGGAGCGGAAGAAGGCGCAACAACAGTGCGACAAGCTGCGAAAGGAGCGCGATGAGCTTCGTGCGAAGCTCAACGATTTACGTCGGCACATGAAGAGGGAATCATACGTTTTTGAAGTGAGTGTCTTGGGCTGGTTCAGTTGCTTTTTCGATGACATAAAATGGGACATCATTTATGCAAAACGCAGGGCGTGCAACTGCACCCGTGCTCAGCCTAGTGACATCACTGAAGCGGAGCGTGATAAGTGCCCAATCGAGGATCTCATTTTCAAGGCGCAGCAGGACTATGAAGAGCTGGAACAGTCCTTCGATGTAGTGTGCAGCAAATATCAAGAGCTGATCAAGAAGATGATTCTCCTTGCGTCAACTGATAGCTCCACGGACGGACAGGGCTCGACTGCCTCGTCGTCCTAAACCGTTGAGACAATCGTGCCAGGTTAATCTGTCTCATACTTGAAGCACAGTGGGCGGAGCACCGCCCCGGCACAGAAAGGAGCATCATGCTCGACACGCTCTATCCCGGCTTCATAAACATGCAACCCGGCCGTGGTGTCATCGGACTGCATCCCCGCGAGGCGGCCTTCGTCCAGCATGTGCTCGACAACGACCAAAAGTTCTTCGGCGCCGCCGGCTACACCCGTCGCGAGCTCCCCGCAGGCTCGCTCGATCCCGCGGGTATCGCCTTGCGCGCCTGCCAGACAAAGCGCACGCGCGAGGCGTACAAGGACGAGCCCATCATCGCCTTCGAGGCGCCCTATGACCAGAACGAGTGCGACGACATCATGCGGGAGATGTACCAGATGCCCATGATGTCCTGCTGGGCGCAGCACCTGGAACACGACCTCGGGTACGCGATCGGAACACCGAGCCCCGAGCTCACCGCATTCGCCAAGCTGCCCGAGACGCCGACCACAGGTCACATCTACGGCGACTCCGAGACCATCGCCTACGTAGCCTGGATGCTCGCCAAAAAGCTCGGCATTAACGCATCCTGGCGCCACCGGCTGACGCCAGACGAGCGCATTGCCGCAGAGCGACTCATCGCCGAGTCACACAAGCAGACCAACGGCTATTACATTGACGACTATACCCTCGGCGTACTCGACGTACCACGCAACCAGAACGCCTGCGACGAGGTGACACGTGCCATCCACTGCGCGCCATTTCTGCCCGAAAGCATCGTCTGTGAGGCACACTTCCACGGTGTCGGCGACGACAACCTCGGCATCGACCTCGATGAGCTGCGCAACGCGATGCCAATCTTCTCTGCCGTCGACGATGACCCCACGCTGCCAAGCGATGAGGAAAGCGCGCGAGCTTTCAAGACGTTTACCGCCATGCATCGATATCGAGATGATGAGTGATGACGACGCGGCCAATCTGAGACAATCGTGCCAGGTTAATCTGTCTCAGGTCTCGATTGTGAGCACTGCGCGCTGCCTGTGAGTATGGCTATTCAAAGATGAGGCCGAAGGCCGGACAAAAACTAAAACAAGATTTCCGCTTGCGGTGCCCCCGGCGCTGTGCTTAAATAGGGGCACCGCAGAGAAGCGGCTAGGTATCCGAGCACATCAGTTTCAGGTTTCAGCGTGTAAGAGGTTAGGGAGAGCGCATCATGATCACCATCATCACCAACAACTAAATCAACTGGCGCGAGGGTATGCTCCTCGCGTTTCGCGCTACCGGCCCTGTCGGTTCTCCAGCGCGCGCTGTTCCTTGTTTGGAATCGCAGCGCTCGCAGGAGAATCGGCAGAGGTTCGGCCATACCCGGTTGGGTATGGAAGGTCTTTTGACAACCGCAGAGCGGATGCGCAAACTTTCCCCTCCGGTGAGCGGCCGTGTGAGCACGCGAAGACCCGGTTCGAAGCGAGCCCGGCGGGGCGATGACCTTGGGGGACAGCAAGCGCGAAGATCCCGCAGCGCCGGCGCAGAGGGGCGATCGAGAAAGAAGGCAACAGGCCTCGCGACGTCGGCGCTTTATTTCATGGCAGTATCCACGACTCGATTTCTCATTTACGTACATCAGCACAAGAGCAGTGGGCGGAGCACCGCCCCAGCATAGAAAGGAAACCACCATGGGTATCAACAAAGTCTTTCTCTCCGGCAACCTCACCCGCGACCCCGAGCTTCGCGCGACGGCATCCGGCACGCAGGTTCTGGAATTCGGTCTTGCCGTGAACGAGCGTGTTCGCAACCAGCAGACCGACGTGTGGGAGGAGCGCGCCAACTTCTTCTCCTGCATCGTGTTCGGTCGTCGTGCCGAAGCGCTCTCCCGCTATCTCGCCAAGGGCGCCAAGGTGTCAATCGAGGGGTCCCTGCGCCACTCCGTATGGGAGCGCGACGGTGCCAAGCGCAGCAAGGTCGAGGTCATCGTGAGCGAGCTTGAATTTATGTCGCCGTACGCTGCGGCCGGCGAACCTGCGGCAGCCGATTCGCTGCCGGTCGTTGCCGAATCTGGCGAAGAGGTCTGGTAACCGCGGTGAGGCGCGGTTTCACCTGAGCCGCACCGTCTGCGCGCGAGGATACGATACTTGTATCATAAAAAGGCACGGGAGCATCCCCCATGAATCGGGGATGAAGAGGAGGGAGAAGTGATGTACGAGCGGATATTCTCACCAAAGCGCTCATTACAGCGCAGGGCCTTCTTTAATGGGCTCAGGGAGCCTGTCTTCTATGACAGAGAGAGCAGCTTGGCCAGGTTCAACCTTCTTGGAGAAGACTTGAAGTGGACTCAAGGCAAAGAAGGAGCCAGGCTTTCGCTCAGGCGCACTATCTCGGGAAGCAGCTCTGAAGCAGGGGACTGCTTGGGAGACTATTCAGTTACGAGCCAAATCGTCAGAGAGGGCCTGAAGAAGCTGCTCGAGGACGTTGCCGATGAGACGACGGCCGCACGCCGTCGAGGGGTCGTGGTGATTCCCTCGGCAATCGGAGGCGAGACCAATTGCTTGGTCAAGGAGCTGCAGGAGTTGCTGGAAGAACACCCCGGTCTAAGAGCTGCATTCGACGATCTCACGGGCTGTTTGGTCCGCACGGAAACGCTGCAGAATGACGACCGGTGTTACGCGTATTCCGTCGAAGAGAACGCGAACACCCTTGTGTTCACCGCGCCAAACGGCGGGGACGCATACGATGTCATCGTGGTTGTCGGCGCCTACCTCCTATCTGGAAACTCCTTCGAAGCGGTGGATAAGGTCCTTCGCGTTTCAGGGTATGCCGGTCGTATCTATAACTATGCTCCGCGCCGAGTGATGTCGCCCGCTATGGCTTGGTGGCTCGATTGGGATGAGCCTGGTTCGGAGGATGAGATTTATGGCTCGCCTGGAGTTCGCCACGATCATTCCGATCCCGATCTCCCTATCAAACCTATCGATGCGTTAGTACTTGATTTAAGCAGTATGCCGACTAGCGGTGTGGTTCTTGCTGGGGGTCTGTACGATCGCTATTCGTTCATCGAGGCGATTAGGGATCTGGGAATCCCGTTCGCCGCTCTTACGAGGAAGAGAACGCATGGAGACTCGCGTTCCATAACGGAGGAATACGACATCGTTTCGGAGGGCCTGCCTGATTTTGCGTTCGACGCTCCGGAGGAAAGGTGGCGTGAAGATTACGAGGACCCGGATGGTCCTGATCCGATCTTCGACTCGTTCCCCGAGCCTCTCGGGTTCGTGATCGACAAGGTGTATCGCAGGGTCGGGCGCCCTAGGGGGGAGAAACCGCATATTGTGGCGCTCTGCAATACGGAAGACGCAATGCATTGCGTAACGCGTTATGGCACGGGGTTTCCCTGGGAAACTGAAATCGCCCTCGCGTTGTGGGGCATGCCCAGCGGGCTGCGCACCCAGGCACTAGAGGATTGGTACGCCAGCTATGGATTCGAAACGCCCGAAGAGTTCATCGCCTGGTGCCGGCGGCAGAACGGAATGGAAAAGAAGCAACGCAACGAAGTAAGGGTGAGCACGAAGACGGAACTGAAGAAGGAATTCCAGGAGAGCAACCTGAAGAGCATGGCCCACTTGTACAACGTCATGTTCGAGGGACGCGAGGAGCCGATCTTCTACGGCGGGTTCTATCCCGTCCACGGCCAGAAGGACGAGGCGCAATGGGACCTGTTCCGCTATGTGAGGGGGCTCAAGCGCGAGACGGAGTACGACGAGGAATGCTATGAGGAGTACAAGGAGCAGTACGAAAAAGACTTCTTCCAGCTGTTCGAAGCACGGCTTGCGGCCGACGCCATCGGCATCGTCGTGATTCCCTCGAGCGACAAGGATAAGAAGAACGTCCTGACGGAGATCGTGAGCTCGACGGATGAAGTCGACCTTCTGGTGGTGGGCGCCTATGACCTAACCGAGAGCCTCAAGCGCGTGGAGACGAAGGAGAAGGCCCATCACGGCGGTTCGCGCTCGGTGGAGGGCAACGCCTCGACGCTCGCGATTGCGCCTGACGTGCTCCGCTACGATCTCATCTTGGTTCTAGACGACGTCGTCACCTCGGGCAAATCGTTCCGAGCCGTCGGCAAGCTCCTCCGCGATGCCGGATTCGTCGGGCAGATCATCAACTTCGCGTTCGCACGGACGGTGTCGTCTGAAGCCGAGCTGCGCTTCGCGCAGGATCGGATGGGCCAGCTGCCCGATCCCCGGCCCAATGCCCGTAACGATGGGCGCATCGACGCGGCCGTGCTCGACCTCGACCAGACGCTTCTCGACGACCCCGTGCTCGACGTCGCATATGAGGCCGACCCGTACCGCAAGATGCCCTATGAGCTCTACCACGACTGCTGCAAGCTTGCTGACCTGCGCTGCTCCGGCATCCCCTATGCCATCGTCAGCAACGGGGGCAGGAAGCGCCTCCGCGCCGTCATGACGACCTGGAAGGTGAGCGAGGCGGTGTTCGGTCGCCGGTTCGAGCGGGACGAAGTCGGCTGGCAGGAGCTTCCCAAGGGCGTGTTCAACGCCCCGCGAGTCGAGGGCCAGCACCCGTACTTGCTGAGCAAACCCTGCCCGGATGGCGTGGAGCAGGCCGTGCGGCACCTCGTTCCCGATGCCGAACAGGCCTCGACTGCGCGCATCATCGGGCTTGGGAACACGATCGAGGACATGATCGCCTACCGCGCCGCCGGTATCGAGCCCGCCCTCGCGTTGTGGGGCGTGCCCACCTGGCTGCGCAGCCACGCCCGAGAGAGGTGGGGCGCGGCGCACGTGTTCGAGAGCCTGGGCGATTTCACCG
>NZ_CEWCAA010000060.1:0-10889 GCF_982429025.1 Enorma sp. | reverse complement strand
ATTTGATGGTGTGAGGCGCGGGCGAGGGAAAGGGTCGAGCAGCCCGCTATACTGGTTCATCATTGAAGCGACAGGCGAGCGCGCGCACGCGCTTATGGGAGCACGTCCGCTCGCCCAGAACGAGACCGAGACGAGAAACGCGAGGCCCCATGGACCAGAGCCTATTCACCTACGACATCATCGCCGAAGATCCCAAGACGCATGCGCGCGCGGGCGTGCTGCACACGCCGCACGGCGACATCGAGACACCCATCTTCATGCCGGTGGGTACGCGCGCCACGGTGAAGGGCGTGCCGTGGGAGACGGTCAAGGACCTGGGTGCGCAGATTGTCCTCTCTAACACCTACCACCTGGCCATGCGCCCCGGCGCGGACCTCATCGACGAGATGGGCGGTCTCCACAGCTTCATGAACTGGCACGGCCCCATCCTCACTGATTCGGGTGGGTTCCAGATCTTCAGCCACTCTGACGCCGTGAAGCTCTCGGACAAGGGCGTGCGCTTCATCGCCACCGACTACGACGGCAGCCACGTGTTCTGGAGTCCCGAGGACAACATGGCCATCGCGCAGAAGCTCGGCTCCGACATCTGCATGCAGCTCGACCAGTGCATCGGTTACCCGGCGGAGCGCCGCGACGTGCAGCGCGCCATGGATCTCTCGAGCCGTTGGGCGGAGCGCTGCTACAAGGCGCATACTCGCCCTGACCAGGCGCTCTTCGGTATCGTGCAGGGCGGCATGCATCTGGACCTGCGCATCAAGTCGCTCGAGCGGCTGGAGGAGATGGGCAACTTCCCGGGCTACGGCATCGGTGGCTATTCGGTGGGCGAGGACCACGAGACCATGTTCGAGTCCCTCGAGCCGCTCGCCGCGGAGTACATGCCCAAGGGCAAGCCGCGCTACCTCATGGGCGTGGGCAACCCCACCACGCTCGTCCGCGGCGTGGCGTGCGGCATCGATATGTTCGACTGCGTGCTGCCCACGCGCACGGGCCGCATGGGCACGGCGTTCTCCAGCGAGGGGCGCTTGAACTTCCGCAACGCCCGCTTCGCGCACGATGGCGGCCCCGTCGACCCGCAGTGCACCTGCCCTGTGTGCACCGGCGGCTACACGCGTGCGCACATCCGGCACATGGTCACGGTCAAGGAGATGCTCGGCGGCATCTTGCTCTCCATGCACAACATCTATTACCTGCTCGACCTCATGCGTCGCGCGCGCCAGGCCATCATCGACGGCACCTACAGCGAGTTCGTGAACGATTGGATGAATTCGCCGGCGGCGAAGGATTACTAGGAGGCCGCTTGCGTCGATTGCTCGGAGCCTTGCTCGCCTTCGCGCCAGAAGACGAGTGCGGTTTTCACCGGGGGTCCGTAGACGAGTGAGGACGTAACGAGCTTCCAGCCTTGGAGCTCCATCTCGTTCGCCTTCTCGGTGATCGCGTTTGCCGTGTCTTCGGCGAAGGCGCGCTGCCTGACCAGCTCCGTACGATACATGCTGCCTCCCCGGGGTCGGCGCCTGCATTCCTTGCTGCTGATATACCCAAACGGGTCAAAACGGGACGGGGTTGTTTTGAACGCGTGCAAAACAACCCCGTCCCGTTTTGACTCACTCCAGGTCGGAGAGCTCACCCATGTCTTCGATGCGGATGGACGAGGCGTCTACGAGCGCATCGGGGGCTGCGGCCTGCCCTTCGAGGGTACTTGGGATATGGCCGTCTAGTTGCCCGCGGATGCTCTGGGCGCGAAGCAGGCAGAACGCCTCAAGGGTATCCACGCCCAGCTGGAAGTCCTCGAAACTAATAAACGCCGTGGGATCTTCCGCGACATAAGGAGCGATGAGCTCCTCTGCCTGGCGCACCGTCGTCTGCAGGCGCCCACTCTCCACGTAATCCTGTACGAGCTCGTCAAGGTAGTCGTGGTAGCGTTCGCGGTAATCGCCGTGAGCCATGAGGTTGGTGAAGAGCGGTCGCTCGGCAAGCACCTCGGGTGCCGCCGGCGTATCGATGGGCAGGTTCACGTAGGCGCTGGCATCGTCCGGCAGCTCAGCTCGTCCGAGGGCGTAGGTGCCGAAGGCTAGGTTATAGTCCCAGGGGAGCATCGCCAGGCGTCCGTCCTCCTCGTAAAGGAAGTAGTTGTGGCCCGTGCTTCCCAGGTAGCTGTCGAGATTCGCCACGAAGGTCTGCACGGCGAAGTAACGTAACACCTCATCGACGTCCACCGAGCGCTCGATCTCGTCGCGCTCTCCTGTGGCCAGCGCCTTGAGTGCGTCTACCAGGCGCTTTTCGTCCACCGCCGTCGCATCGAAGCGAGCGCTTTCGAAGATTCCCGGGTAGGATGCGGGGTCGTCGTTCACGTAGCGCAGTGCCACATCGGCGTTCTCGTCATCGAGAGAGCGGTAGTCGGGTTTGTAGAGCATGCCGCGCCCCTCGCCCCATACGCGCTCGGCGAAGGCGTCCTCCGGCTCCTCGATGGCAAGGAACAGCCCCCAGGCCTCGCCGTTAACGCTCACCTGCACAAAGCTCGTTGCGGGCGTAGGGACACCCATGAAGCGCATCATGTCGAAGGTGAGGTAGGTCTTAAGGTAGCTGTTGTCCTGGAAGGCGGCGTCGAGGGAGAGCTTGTCGAGGCCATGATAGGTGAGCCCCGCCTCGTAGTGGTCGAACTCGATTTTGAGGCTGTAACGCGAAAGCCCACGCTCTGCGATGTGTCCGAGCGAGTTGTTCCCCTTGGCGCGCAGCCCCACCCCTGTGAACGTCTCGCCATCGATCGCCACGTCGCACCGGGAATAGCTCTCGGTCGTCGCGGTGGCGAGGAAGGTATCCCAATCATCAATTTGGATGTCGATGCTGTGCACGCGACTCTGCTGGAAGAGCAGGTCGAGGTAATCGTCGTCGCGTGCGGGTGTGATGATGCCCGCCACGCCGGCAGCGTAGAGTCCGCCGGTGAGCAGGATGGCGCAGGCGAGCGCTGCGATGCAGACGGCGTCGATGAAGCGCGACCCGAGCATGGGGCTAGCCTAGGTAGTCGCCGTTGTAGGAAACGAGGCTGGCGTCGCCGACGCCTTCGATGGCGCAGAGGGCATCGATGAACGCCGTCTCGCCGTCCTTGAGCCTGACCTCATAGGTGAGGTCGAGCGCACCTGTGCCCTCACCTGCGGCGGAGCGGTCTTTCGCCTTGAGGACATGCCGCTTGGTGTTAGATGCCACGAGCGCCTCGACTGCTCGCTCAGCGGCATCTACCGTCTCGCCCGAGCAGCGCACGACGAGCATGAACGGTCGGTCCATGGTGCGGGTGTTGGCGAAGATGAGGAGCACGAGGCCGATAACGATGCAGCCGACGACGGCAAGGAATAGCAGGCCCGCGGCGAGCACGATGCCCACCGCGATGCACCAGAACAGAAACACGATATCCATGGGTTCCTTGACGGGCGTGCGGAAGCGCACGATGGAAAGGGCGCCCACCATGCCCAGCGAGAGCAGGACGTTGCTTGACACCGCAAGGATCACCAGCGTCGTGATGAGCGTAAGCGCCACGAGCGTGGCCTCGAAGCTCGTGGAGTGCATGACGTTCGTGCTCGTCTTCTTGTAGATAAGCACGATGAACAGGCCGAGCGCGCAGGCGAGCGCGAGTGCGAGGATGGCGTCGAGTGGGGGCACCGCATCGATGCGGTCGAGAAACGATGACTTGAAGATGTCGTTGAAGGTCATGGAATCGCCTTACGTCGAATGGTTGCTTGGGCGGTGCTGCTTGGGCGGTGGTTGCCCGGGTGGTGATTGCCTGGTTTGGCTCCCGGCGCTCACGCGCAGGGTCCGCCATTCAAGCTGCGCGCGGTGCCCGCTATTCAAACCGCCGCGCGAGCGCATATTTGGAGTGAGCTACGCGCACGGCGCCGGGCACTTGTATGGCGTCGCGCACGATGTCGGGAAGGTAAGCGTCGTATTTCACCTCCAGCACGACGGCGCCCGGAGCATAGGGGACGAGAAGCCGGCTAGGGTCGAAGAAGCTCTCGGGGTGTCTACACGACCGCATGCGAGCATCGAGGGTGACGCGAACGTTGCCCGGCTCGAACGTGAATGCTTCGCGTTCATAGGCTACGACGACGCAAGGGCGTAGCCCCAAGACCCGCTGGGCAGCTTTGAACTCTTCAAGCACCGGATCGTTACTGGCTTCTCTGGCCGGGGCGGGGGAGAGACTGTGCTCATGCCGCCCTTTCTGCTCCCGCGGTGTGCCTCGGCTCGGTATCGCAAGGCTTCGGGCTTCGCGCGGGGTGAGCCATGAAGCGTGCTTCGAGCCGGCGCCATTCCGCTTCACCTTCTTTTCCAGACGAATGACGCGCTCGGCGCCATCCGTTGCGAGCGGCTCGGTTCCATACGCGCGCATGCGCCATTTCGCCCGCGACGTGAATCCCTCGTGCTTCTCACGCAGGGCGTCGTCGAAGGGCGTATCGAAATAGAGGCTGCGCACGGTGTAGCGCCCGTCGGGCCCGGCATGCTCGTCCCGAGGGAAGAGCATGCCGAGGCGTTTTGCGAGCAGGAGAGCTTCGTGCAGCGGGAGCTCGAATTTAAGCTCGTGTCGCTGTTTCGTGCGCGTCGGCAGCATCAATCGTCGTACCCGCTGTTGTTGCTGTCGTAGCTCGAGTTGCCCCCGCTGTCATAGCCGGAGTTATTGTTGTCGTATCCGGAATTGCCGCTATAGCCGGAGTTGCCTCCGTAGTTCGAGTTGCCGTAGTTCGAGTTGCCCCCTGAGGGTGCTGGCGTCGAGGATCCGCCGCCGGACGAACCGCCCGAAGAAGTGCTTCCCGAAGATCCGCCTGACGAGCCGCCGGAGCCGCCGGAGCCGCCCGATGAGCTGCCGCCGGAGCTACCCGACGACGTGGCGGGCGGGGCGGTGGGCGCTGGCTCCTGGTAGTCGGTGACGCCGTCGTTCAGCGGACCGTAGTCGGAGTCGTAGTAATCGGTGACGCCGTCGTTTTCGGGGCCGTAGTCAGAATCGCTATAGTTGGTCCACCCATAGTTGCTCGAACCGGTGACCTGCATGGACGCGGTCTTGTTCTGACCGATGACGTAGGTTTGGGAATCGCTCACGATGTTCTTGAGAAAATCGTTCGCCGGCAAAGACGACCCGTCCTCTACCTCGAGGTCGATCGTGTTGCCCTCGCCTTCAACCTCCTCGACGAAATAGCCCGCCTCATTGATGCGCGCGATGAGGGTGGAGACCGCCGTGCGGCATTCCTGCCCTTCCAGCGCGCTCAGGTCGAGTCCCATGTTCTCGGCATCGGCGTTGAGCGCCTCCACGCCCACGACCATGCCGTCTGCATCGTAATGGATGGCGAATTCAGGATTCACGCGCAAGATGAGCGTGCCGCCGCCCTCAGGATAGGGAAGTTCTTCGGGCTCGGTCGCTGCCGCGGCGGGCGCTTGCGCTGGCGCCTGCGTGCCGCTCCAGATGGCAAAGAGTGCTCCGCCGCCAACGATCACAGCGAGCAGCGTGGCGAGCACGATGGTGAGTTGTTTGTTCGTCATGTTGTTCACCCCTCGGTCGTCTAGGCGTATTCGCCGGGTTATCCCAGCGAATGGCTTCCCTTGCGCAGGAAGTCGGTTGCCCTACCAGGGGTAGCCGCCTCTCTTATAGCATGCCCGTGGGGGCATTATGATGCGCGGCCCTGTAAGCGCTTTGTAAGGTCTTGCGTGGCGACCACTTGCCGGCCCTTTGCCTCCGTTCGCCGAATCTCCGGATGCACTTTTTGCAGCTCGGGCGGCATAAATCCGGGGGAGGAGATACATTTTTCTCGATTCAGACGAAAAGCGTCCGGCACCGGTGAAGGCCCCCGGCCGGGAAGGCTGGTTGCAGATGGCTTTGGAGGGCTCGAGCCTAGGGCGGCGCGCTATCTGAAACATTCAGACCAAGTTGGATGCCTTCGCTCGTCCGTTCCTGGCGCATTCGTTCCACTTTTGGGAACTTCTTTCTGCTCTTTCAGCAGGAGCGTGGTCTGCTCCCTAGGAACGTGCAGGATTCTGGCGAGTGCTCTACCGGTTGCAGCGCGCGGACGAGAAAGATGTTCCCAAAAGTGGAACGAACATCCCTCCCAGTCTGCGCGCTCTGCAAAACATCTTTGTCAGGGGGAGCATTTGTGGCGTGCATGCGCCGTGCTAGGCGGGTATGCTAGTGCAAGCTGTGAAGTGACGCCGGATGGCCGGCAGAGATGAAGGTGATGATATGGCAGAGCGAAACGATCGACGTGGCGAACGTCGGAGCAACCCACGGCGCGAGGCGCGCGCGAAGGCGGCGGAGCGGCACACCGCCGAGGTGGCGCAGCGCCTTGCCAAGGATATCGAGCGCTCGGTGGCAGGCGTGACGCGCTATGATGGCGCGCCCAAGGTGGAAGTAGCCGATCCCTGCGTGCCGGAGGTCTCGGTCGTGGCTTCGAGTGCGACCGATGCCGTTTTGGAAAACGGCCGCGGCTATGCGCAGTTCTGCAATCTCGCCGTGCTCGATTTCGCTTCGTTTGTGAGCCCGGGAGGTGGCTACATCAAGGGTAGCTGGGCTCAGGAGCAGGCGCTCTGCGCGGACTCATATCTGTATAACGTCCTCAGCGAGCAGCGCGATTGGTATGGCGAGAACCGCCGCCGCAACATTAACTGCGAGCTGTATCGCGAGCGCGCCCTCGTGGTGCCGGCGGTGCGTTTCGAGCGCGACAAGATGCACGCCTATGCAGACGTCGTCGTAGCGGCTGCCCCCAACGCCCAGCGCGCACGGGCGGACTACCATGTGAAGGACGAGACGCTCGTTGCCGCCATGCGTGACCGCATCCGGTTCGTGCTGGATATCGTGGATGCGCTGGGGCGCGAGAAGGTTGTGCTCGGCGCATACGGGTGCGGCGCCTTCGGTTGGGACGCCGAGACGGTGGCCGGGCTTTTCCGCGAGGAACTCGCAACGGGCACCCATGGGGTGAAGCAGGTGGTCTTTGCCGTTCCCCGCACGCGCTACGATGAGCATCTTGCCATGTTCGAGCATGCGTTCAGCGCCTTTCCCGAGGCGCCCGCAACGACGTATGCCGAGGCTGCCGCCGCAGCGGCGCGCGCCCAAGAGGCCGCGGCAGCTGCTGTCGTCGAAGACGACGAGGATGAAGACGATTGGCGCAAGTACCTGTAGGGCGAGCTGGGCTAGGCGTCTGTCCGTAGTCGGCGGGTGCCTGCCGTTCGTTTCGGGATTGACGCGCGCCCATGCCGTCTGCCCGGCGGGCGTCTGCCCTCGCGTTCGGCAGGCATCTGCCGGCCCTCGGTAGGCACTCATGCTCAGAATCTGCGAAACCGATGGGGCTAACCGCTTGCCCCATGCATAACAGAGCCGGCGGGCCCGCCTTCCTTGGCAGGGCCCGCCGGCGTATCTTGTGCGCCTCCTCTGCGAGGTCGCTATCCAGCCGAGCTATAGCCGGCTCGTGCATCAGCGTTCGATGCGCTTGATCGAGGCGCCCTCGACGATGAGGGTCGCTCCCGCCACGATGAGGTACGCTGCGAGCAGGTAGCTCAGGACCACGCTCGTGAAGAGCGGGGTGAGGGCAAGCACGACGCCGAGAATGATGTTCACGATGCCCATCACGGTGCCTGCCGATGATCCCTCAAGCTGGTAGTAGCGCATGCTCTGAGCGAAGGACAGGCGCTCGATGCCGGTCATGATGAGCAGGAACGCGAGCAAGAAGCCGAGCGTGCTTGCGGTGAAGGACGCCGGCAGCGCGAAGAAGAGCACGCCGAGAAGCGCATTCAGGATGCCTGCGGCAAGTGTTGCCCCATTACGGAAGAAGGCAGGCGTTTGGATGTAGCTTGCAATGTTCGAGCCGCCGCGTACGATGAGCACGCCTGCGATGAGGCCCTGGATGAGGGCGTACATGCCGAGCGGCGCCACCGCGCTCGCGATGCCCGTGAGTACGAGCACGGCGCCGAGGGCGATCATCCAAGCCTTCGCGCTTCGAATCTTCTGGTTCCAGGTGTCGATGTATTCATTCACATAGTCGTGATCGGGGTCGAACCACTGCATTGTTCCTCCTACAAAAGAAGGCCTCCCAATCGTGAGTCAACTGGGAGGCACGTTGTTATCACTCTTCTACCCTGCGGGGAGTAGGCTAAGCGCAGGCGGCATAATCAGGCAGTTTTGGCTCGAGCTCCGCTATTTCTCCACGTTTGACGAATAGCGTACAGCTGTCAGCTCGAATCCGTTCCAGGCCCGGCTGCATGCAAGGTGTATCCGTTCGTGAAGGCTGAGCGCTCAGCGCTTGCGCGAGCCCACGGCATAGGTGTAGCGGTCCGTGGCGATGTATTGCAGGTTTACGTAGACCACGGAGCTTGAGAGGTCGAGTACGGTCTCGGTGACCTTGAGGAGCGGTATGCCGGTTTCGGTGCCAAGGAGCGTGGCGAGTTCGTCGCTCGCCTCCTCGATGCCGAATTGGTCCTCGAAACCTCCCACCTCCGTTCCGCAGTGCTCGGCGATGGTGGAGAAGAGGGAGCGGTCCTCGAGCGGCGTTTCTAGAAGAAAGCGGTACGCAAGGGGGAAGTAATCAAACTCCACGATGCAGGGAACGCCGTCAACGAGCCGCAGGCGACGAATCTCGATGAGCTGGTCGTCGTCGGTGTTCAGCATCTGCTTGATCTGCGGGCTGGCCGCACGCGTCTCGCAGCAGATGATGCGCGTGGAGGGCGCGCACCCGGTCTTGATGCAGGTTTCGGTGAAGCTGCCCGAGGTCAGCGTGCTTTCGACGTGAACCGTCGGGCGGACGAAGGCACCGCGCCCTTGGCGCTTGACAAGGTAGCCCTTCTCAACGAGGCGGCTGAGCGCGATGCGCACGGTGACGCGGCTCACGCCGTACAGCGCGGAGAGCTCGTGCTCGGAGGGTATCTTCTCTCCCGGCGCATAGGTGCCGTGCTGGATGCGGTCGAGCAGGTCTGCCTCAACGCGTTCCTGGAGCGTGAGGGCGCAGGAATCCTTGGGGCGCACGGTTCCTCCTTATCGGGTCGTCGGGCAAGGCGGGCTCATTGCCTCAATGGTATATCGCGAGCGGGGATGCGCATAGCGGCTTGCGGGGCGCATGTGCCGCCATGCAGGGGTTTTCCAGCGACAAAAGGGGTTCAACATGCCGTTGACCTGTGATTTCGCAACGCTCGCGGAAGTATCTCGTTAAGCTTGTATTAACTTGTTGTATTAGTTGCACTAAATCTTTATATTTCAAGAACACGCCTGTTGGCGTGCGATAGCCGAAGGGCGTGGGGCGCCGTGAGCGGTGGAGCGAAGGACGCGCCCATGCCGGACGAGGAGGTGGTTCAGGTGATGGACGCCAAAGGCTTCCTTTCGGTGTTCAAAGAGCGAAAGCCCGTTATGGCGATGCTGCACCTTAAGGGAGAGACCCCGGATGAAGTCCTCGAGCGTGCGAAGCGCGAGCTCGACCTTTATATCGAGGGAGGGGTCGATGCGGTAATCGTAGAGGACTACTTCGGAACGTACGGCGACATGCGCCGCGCGCTCGAGTACATCCGCGAGGCGAAGAGCGAAATCGTCTACGGCGTGAACTGCCTCAACATCGATGCCATGGGCTTTGAGCTCGCTCAAGAGTTCGGTGCGGCGTTCGTCCAGCTCGATTCGGTGGTAGGCCACGTGAAGCCGCGAGATGAGGAGGCACTCGAGGCGTTTCTCGACCTGTACCGCGGGCGCTACGACGGTTGCGTGCTCGGTGGCGTGCGCTTCAAGTACCAACCGGTGCTCTCGGACCGCACGCTCGAAGAGGACCTCGCGATCGCGCAGGGGCGGTGCGACGCCGTAGCGGTGACGCAGGATGCAACGGGGCAAGAGACCTCGATCGATAAGATCCGCTCCTTCCGTGCGGGCTTAGGCGACTTCCCGCTCATCGTGGCCGCGGGCGTTACCCCCGAGAACGCGCGCGAGAGCCTGAAGATCGCGGACGGCGCGGTTGTGGGCAGCTATTTCAAGGACACCTATCACGATGACGGCGAGGTATCGCTCGATCACGTGCGCGCGATCATGGACGCGGTGCGCGCCGTGAGGGAGGAGACGGCATGATCAAGATGACGCGCGTCGACCACCGGTTGCTCCACGGCCAGGTGGCCTTTACCTGGATCAGGCAGGTGGGTGCCGACTGCATCCTCATTGCCAATGACGCGGTGGCCAAGGACGAGCTGCGCATGTCGGTGCTTCGCATGGCAAAGCCCCAGGGCGTGAAGCTCGTCATGAAGAGCGTGGACGATTCCATCAAGGCACTTACGAGCGGCGTGACCGATAAGTACAACCTGTTCATCATCACCGAGAGCATCGAGGATGCCTGGCGCCTCTGCAAGGCCGTGCCGGCAATTCGCGAGCTCAATATCGGTGGCGTGAAGGTGGAGGACGGCAAGCGGCAGATCTCCGAGGCGGTGTTCGTTTCCGATGAGGAATGCGCGCGCATCCGCGAGCTCGACGCTGCCGGCGTGCACGTGTTCGTCCAGATGACGCCGAGCGAGCGCTCGGATGAGGCTATGAAGCTCATCGGATAGGGAGGAGAAATCCATGGACAACCTGATGATGCAAACCGTATTCATTTTCTTCGTGTCCGCCTTCGGCTACTGCAACAGCTGCTTCAACAGCGCGCTGTTCAACCGCCCGCTCGTGCTCGGCGCGCTCACCGGCCTTGCGCTCGGCGATGTGGCGACCGGCTGCCAGGTTGGCGCCACGCTCGAGCTCGTGTACCTGGGCGCCCAGGCCATCGGTGCGAGCAACCCGCCGGACATGACCTCCGGTTCCGTGATCGGCACCGCCTACGTAATCGCTGCGGGCACCGATGTTGCCGAGGCCGTGGCTATCGCCGTGCCGGTGTCGCTGCTCATGTCTATGTGGTCGAACTTCCTTATGGCGG
>NZ_CEWCAA010000059.1:0-11200 GCF_982429025.1 Enorma sp. | reverse complement strand
ATCGCGAGTTCAGACTTGCAGGTGAATCAATCCACGCTAAACGGCGAGTCCACCCCGTCGCGCAAGACCGCGGACGCGGTGCTCGAAGAGGGGCTTTCCGCCGCGGAGATTCCCAACCTCGTCTTCGCTGGCACGAGCGTGTCCGAAGGCAACGGCCGCGCGGTGGTGTTTCGCATCGGCATGGACACGGAGTTCGGCAAGATCGCGAGCCTCACGCAGAACATGCAGGCGGCGGAGAGCCCGCTCACGCGTCAGCTCAACCGCCTCACGAAGCAGGTCACGATCTTTGCCATGTGCATGGGCATCGCGTTCTTCTGCCTGTCCCTGTTCGTGGTGCACGAGCCGTTCGCGTCATCGTTCATCTTCGCGCTCGGCATGGTCGTGGCGTTCATTCCCGAAGGCCTGCTGCCTACGGTGACGCTTTCGCTCGCTATGGCGGTGCAGCGCATGAGCCGCCGGAACGCCCTGGTGAAGAAGCTCGATTCCGTGGAGGCGCTTGGCTCCACGAGCGTCATCTGCACGGATAAGACGGGTACGCTCACGCAGAACGAGATGACCGTGAACCATCTGTGGACGGCGACGCGCGAGTACGAGATCACTGGCGTAGGGTACGCGCCCGAAGGTCAGATAGAAGCCGAGGGACGCAGTTGGCGCGCTGTGGACGATGCGGATCTCGAGCTCCTGCTCGAGGGCGGCATGCTCTGCGGCAACGCGCGCCTCGCCGAGCCGGAAGGGGAGGGAAAGCGCTACGAGGTCTATGGCGACCCCACGGAGGCGTGCCTCATCGTTTCCGCGCAGAAGGGCGGCATCGATCGCACCGAGCTCGAGGCGCGCATGCCCCGCGTGAAGGAGCTGCCGTTCGAGAGCCGCCGCAAGCGCATGACGACCGTGCATGCCCTGCAGTACCCGCTGGACGGGGCGCGCCGCATCGCGTTCACGAAGGGCGCGCCGAACGAGGTCGTGCGGCTTTCGACCCATGTGCGCGTGAACGGCGTGGTCGAGCCCATGAGCGAGGAACTCCGCCAGCGCATCATGGAGGCAAACGACACGTATGCCGCCGACGGCCTGCGCGTGCTTGCGGTGGCGTACCGCCCGCTCGACGGCGCGAACGCGGAGGCGGGCATCCCCGATGCTATGAGCGATTACACGCCCGAGAACATCGAGTGCAACCTCACCTTCGTGGGGCTCGAGGTCATGATGGATCCGCCTCGTCCCGAAGTCGCGGCGGCTGTGGCAGAGTGCCATCGCGCGGGTATCCGCATCGTCATGATCACGGGCGACTACGGTCTCACCGCGGCGAGCATCGCGCGGCGCCTGAAGATCGTGGAGGGCGAGGGACTATCCGTCATCTCGGGTTTCGAGCTTTCGAAGATGGGCGATGAAGAGCTCAAGGAGAAGCTCGCCGGCCAAGTTGTCTTCGCCCGCATGGCACCCGAGCAGAAGCTCCGTGTGGTCACGGCGCTCCAGGAGATGGGCGAGATCGTGGCCGTGACGGGTGACGGCGTGAACGATGCTCCCGCGCTCAAGAAAGCCGATATCGGTGTAGCCATGGGCATCACCGGTACCGATGTGGCGAAGGAGGCGGCCGATATGATCTTGACGGACGACAACTTCGCCTCGATCGTCGCCGCGATCGAGGAAGGGCGCGCGGTCTACAGCAACATCCGCAAATTCCTGCTCTACATCCTGAACTCCAATGCGCCCGAAGCGGTGCCGAACGCTGTCTACCTGCTCTCGGGCGGTGCCGTGCCGCTGCCGCTCACAACCATGCAGATCCTTACCATCGATCTGGGCACGGATATGCTGCCGGCGCTCGGCTTGGGCACCGAGCCGCCGGAGGAGACCATCATGGATCAGCCCCCGCGCGATCCCAACGAGCGCCTGCTCAACCGCCGCGTGCTCGTGAAGGCCTTCCTGTGGTATGGCCTTATGGCCTCGATCGTCGCGATGGCGGGTTATTTCCTGGTGAACGTGCTCGCCGGCTGGCCGGGCATCCCGCTTGCCGGCTTGGGCAACGATAGCGACCCGGTTTACATCCAGGCGACGACCATGACGCTCGCAGGCATCATCTTCGCGCAGATCGGCCAGGTCATGAACTGCCGCACCGAGACCACCTCGGTATTCAAGATCGGTCTCTTCTCGAACCGCCGCATCCTCATAGGCATCGTGTTCGAAGTGGTGCTACTTGTGATCCTCACCACGTTCCCGCCGCTGCAAGGCGTGTTCCACACCGCGCCCCTGGCCTGGCAGGATTATGCGTTCCTCTGCTGCATCCCGCCTGTGGTCATCGCCATCGAAGAGGTCCGCAAGGCATGGCTGCGCCGCCGCGAGCGGGCGCGTGCCGCCGCGAAGCGCTAGAGTTGAGGGTATACACCATCTGAAAGGTGGAGATTATGAACGTCATTATCGTAGGCATGGGTTTCATCGGATCGGGGCTCGCGTGGAAACTCGCGCGGCAGGGGTTTTCGGTCACGGCGGTCGACCAAGACCAGAAAGCGCTCGATGCGCTGGGCGATTCGTTCCCCGGCAAACGCGTGTGCGGCATCGGCCTCGACCGCGACGTGCTTCTGCGCGCGGGAATCGACCGCACGGATGCCGTCGTTTCCTGCATGCGCTCCGACGAGGCGAACATCGTGGTGGCGCACGTCGCCCGCTCGACGTTCCGCGTGCCCCGCGTCATCGCGCGTCTGCACGATCTTACGAAGGCCGATACGTACCGTCGCCTGAACATCCAGACGGTCTCGCCCAATGCTTGGGGCATCGCGCGCATCGGCGAGCTCCTTACCTACAACCATCTCGATAACGTGTTCGAAGTGGGATCGGGCGATGTGCGCCTGGTTCGCGCGGACGTGCCGGCGCTGCTCGACGGTGCCACGGTGCGCGAGATCTCCGCGCTCGGCGAGGTGCAGATCGTGAGCGTCTCGCACGATAACGAAACGTTCATCCCCACGCAGGGCACCGTGCTCGCCGCCGGCGACATCATCTACGCTGCCGTGGCGACCTCTGCCAGCAGGAAGTTCAAGCAGATGCTCGGCATCACCGATTAGGAGGAATCATGCAGGTCATCATTGTCGGCGGCGGCAAGACCGGCGCCCATCTCGCCTCCCGCCTTACGGACGACGGCATCGCGGTCACGGTCATCGAGCAGCGCGCTGAAGTCGTCGAGCGCGTGCGTCGGATATGCCCGAACGTTTCCGTTATCGAGGGGAGTGGTTCGGATCCCGAGGTCTTGGAGCGCGCGGGCGTGCGCATCGCGGATGCTGTCGCGGCTGTGACGGGGTTGGACGAGACGAACCTCGTGACGTCGATGCTCGCGAAGATGGAATATGCGGTGCCGCGCGTCGTGGCGCGTGTGAACAACCCGGCGAACGCGTGGATGTTCACGCCGGTGAACGGTGTGGACGTGGGTGTGAACCAGGCTGAAATCACAGCGCGCTTCGTGATCGAGGGCATGGATGTGCATGACATGTACACGCTCATGAAGCTCGGCCGAGACGAGCACAGCATCGTGCAAGTGACGGTGGGCGCGCATGCCCGCGTGGCGGGACTCGCCCTCAAGGACGTCCCGTTCCCGGCGGAGACCATCGTGACCGCCGTGGAGCACGAGGGCAACCTCATCGTGCCGAACGGTGGCACCGTCTTGGAGTCGGGCGATGAGGCGATCATCTTCACGAGCGAGGAAGGCCGCGACGAGATTCGCCGCCTCTTCTCATAAAGGCAGCGTGCGGCTACCTCGCTTCAGAACGGGTCGTTTCGTTTCGGCATCCGTGCTAAGCTATTCAGCCGGATAAGAAAGCGAGGTAGCCATGCGTACCGATGATTTCGATTACAACCTGCCCGAGGAGCTCATAGCCCAGGCACCGGCGGAGCCGCGCGATTCGTGCCGCCTGCTGGTGCTGCACCGCGGCGAACCGCTTGCGACCACGGGCGAGACCGTGCCGCTTGCTCATGGCGGCAGCGTGGAGCACCGTCACTTCTACGACATCATCGACTACCTCGAGCCGGGCGACCTTCTCGTGGCGAACGAGACCCGCGTGATGCCGGCGCGCCTCATCGGGCGCAAGGCGAAGACGGGCGGTATGGCCGAGACGCTCCTTCTCAATCGCCGTGAAGACCTCGACCCGCTCGGGCACGTGTGGGAATGTCTCGTGAACCCCGGAAAGCGTCTCAAGCCCGGTGCGGTCATCGAATACCGCGCGGGCGGTCCGCATGCACCCGAAAGCGCGCCCGTGGTGCTTGTGGGGGAAGTGCTTGACTTCGTGCCCGATAGCCGCGGCGGACGCCTCGTGCGCTTCACGCCGAAGGGCGAGAACGCATCGGGCGTGTCGCGCACACTCGATGAGGCGATTCATGCCGCGGGGCACGTGCCGCTGCCGCCCTATATCACCGATTACGAGGGAGACCCCGAGAAGTACCAGACCGTCTACGCCATGAGCGAGGAACACTCCGCCGCCGCCCCCACGGCCGGGCTCCATTTCACGCCCGAGCTCATCGAGCGCATCAAGCAGAAGGGGGTCGGTTGGGCGACGGTCGAGCTCGAGGTGGGGATTGACACCTTCCGCCTTGTGGAGGAGGATGATCCCACCGAGCACGTCATGCATACCGAGCGCTACCACGTGCCGCAGTCGGTTGTAGATGCCGTGCACGCCACCAAGGCGGCGGGGCACCGCGTGATTGCCGTGGGCACGACGGCGGTGCGCTCGCTTGAGAGTGCGTGGGACGCTCAGGCCGCCGCGTCCGAGCCCCCTGTTGTCGCGCGCCGGTTCGAGAATGCTCCCGGCTCGGCAGTGGATGGCATGGGCGATATCGTCGCTCGGGAGAATGCTACGACGAACCTCTACCTCATGCCTGGTTCTACCTACCATGTGGTCGACGCGCTTATCACCAACTTCCACGTGCCACGTTCGACCCTCATGATGCTCGTCTCGGCTCTCGCCACGCGCGAGCAGATCATGGATGCCTATCGCGAGGCCGTGCGGGAACGCTACCGCTTCTTCTCGTTCGGCGACGCCATGCTCATCGAGTAAGCCCGTCCGCTGCCTGGGGCTCTCGGACGCGAGCCTTGTCTCGGCGCTTGCGCGGGCGGAAAGGGCGGGCGGAAAGATGCTGACGTTGCAAAAAGCGGATGCCTGTGGCCCCGATGTCCGCAGGGGCGTATATCATTGGTGGAGAGATTCGTTCGTCTACGATCGACATGGGAGAGAACGATGGTTGACGATTTCGATACCAAGATTGATGACATGGAAAACGAGCAGGGCGGCGTCTTGGAGGGCGCTGCCGATGTCGATGCGCCCGCCTCTGATTCTGCCGCGGCCACTGCTAAGGAGGTCGATGCACTCGAGGGAACCGCAACGGCCAATGCGCCCGAGGACGCGGGTGCGGCGGCGGATGATGCGCCACGCATCCCCGAGTTCCTGCAGCATCCCGCCACGGGAGCCGCGCCCCGCACATCCCAGGTGGTAGACGAGGGGCCCGTGTCAGCCGAGGAAGCTCCTGGGGCCTCGCCGGTCGAGGCGGTCGGCTCCTTCTTCTCCGAGGGGGCGGCGGCGGTGCGTGAGATGAGCGCCGCCCGCAAGGCGCATGCCGAAGCGCGCGAGCAGCTCGAGCAGCTCGATGCCACGATCGCCGACGAGGAGACGGAGCTCGCCCATCGGCGCGAGGTCGCTGCAAACTACCATGCGATCATATCCAGCGAAACCGCGCGTCGCGACGATGCAGCCAAGGCAGAGCAGGCGGCGGAGGCCGAGCAGGCGCGCATCCAGGGCGAAATCGATGCGCTCAAAGAGCGTTTGCAGCAGATGAAGGACGCGGACTCCCAAACCGAGAAGCGCCTCAAGGCGGCTCTTGATGCCGCCGAGGCCCGGGAGGCGTCGTCGCGCGAGAATGGCGCGCGCCTGCAGCGCCGGCTCGACGATGCGAAGCGGAACCTCGAGAAGGCCGAGGAGGATCAGAAAAACGGCGTCGCCGCCGCGCAGGCGGCGGTGGAAAGCGCCGAGTCTCGCCTCGCTATGCTCCACGACGAGTATGCCGAGGTCCAGCGCAACCCCTCGGCAAATTCCGCTGCCTATAGCGTGCGCGCTGACGAGTTGCAGACAGAGATTTCCGATGCTGCCCACGAGTTGCAGTCCGCACGGGACGACCTTCCCCGCATTACGCAGGAACTTGAAGACGCCCTCGCCCATGCTCGAAAGGCGGTTTCCGAGGCCGAAAAGCCTATGGACGACGCGAAGCAGGCCTTCCGCGAGGTGAGCTCTGCCGCAGACGAGGCGCGCAACACCTACCGCGAGGCGAAGGATGACGCAACGGAGCGCCAGCGCAAGCTGAAGGAAGAGATTTCCGGCAAGGAAAAGGAACGCCGCGCGCAAGAGCAGGCGGCAGAAGATGCCCGTGCCGAGGCCTCGGAAGCCCAGGCGCTCATTGACGAGGCGAACGATATTTATGCGCATCCCGAGGTTACCGAGACGATCGCCGCGCGCCTCGAGGCGGACCGGGCGGAGCGCGAGGAGCAGGCTGTTGAGGTGGAACAGCTCGCGAGCACAGAGAAGGCGGTGCGTGAGCGCACGCGTGGGTCGCGCGCGAGGTTCATCGGCGCCATCGTGGGCATCGTGGTGCTCGTGGTTGCCGTCATTGCGCTCGTCATCGTGTTCATGAACCGATAGCTCACTTCTGTGCGTAGATCGATTATCGCGGTGGGCCTGTAGCCTTGTAGCTGCAGGCTCGCTGCCTTGCGCTTCGCTGCCGAAACCCTCTGAAGCTTCGGCGTTCTTCGTGCCGCCCCTTGACTTGGAGTTCACTCCACCATCTACCATGGGTGGCGACATGGCCATGGGTGCCATGAGACGGCAAGCTCACATAACAGAGGGGATGCGCATGCTGTACAAGGATTTTCAGGGGCTCAAGCTTTCGGCGCTCGGTATGGGCGCCATGCGCCTGCCGGTGATCGACGGCGACGATACCAAGATCGACCAAGCCGCTACGCAGGAGATGGTCGATTATGCCATCGAGCACGGCATCAACTATTTCGACACCGCGTGGGGCTACCACGGTGGGCAGTCCGAGATCGCCATGGGCAAGGCGCTCAGCAAGTATCCCCGCGACTCGTTCTACCTTGCTACGAAGTTCCCCGGCTACGACCTTTCCAACATGGACAAGGTCAAGGAGATTTTTGAGAAGCAGCTCGAGAAGACGGGGATGGAGTACTTCGACTTCTATCTCATCCATAACGTCTGCGAGATGAACATCGATGATTATCTCGACACCAAGCACGGCATCATGGATTACCTGCTCGACCAGAAAGACGCTGGGCGCATCAAGCACCTGGGATTCTCGGCGCATGGTGCCATTCCGGTGATGGAGCGCTTCATCGATTTCTACGGCGACTATCTTGAGTTCTGCCAGATCCAGCTCAACTATCTGGACTGGGAGTTCCAAGATGCGCGCGGCAAGGTGGAGCTGTGCGCCAAGCATGGTCTGCCCGTGTGGGTCATGGAGCCGGTCCGCGGCGGCAAGCTTGCTAACCTGCCCGAGGCCGATGCGGCGCGCCTCACGGAGCTTCGTCCGGACGAGAAGCCCGTTGCCTGGGCATTCCGTTTCATCCAGGGCATTCCCGAGGTGTGCGTGACCCTTTCCGGCATGTCCAACTTCGAGCAGATGCGCGAGAACATCGCCACGTTTGAGGAGGAAAAGCCTCTCAACGACGAAGAGCGGGCGGCGCTCCAGCAGGTCGTCGACGGCATGACCGCTCAGCACACGGTCCCGTGCACCGCGTGCCATTACTGCACGAGCCATTGCCCCATGGGGCTTGATATCCCGAAGCTCCTTGAGATGTACAACGAGGCCATGGTCACCGGTGGTGCGGGCGGGTTCATTCCGAGCATGTTCGTAGGAACGCTTCCCGAGGACAAGCGCCCGAGCGCCTGCATTGGGTGTGGGAGCTGCGAGGCGGTGTGCCCGCAGCAGATCAATATCCCCGATACACTTGCAGGCTTCGCCTCGAAGCTGGCCGGATAGGAGCAGCCTCGCCGGCGGTTGGCGATTGAGCCGTAGTTGGATGAGGCCCTGCAGCTTTGGTAGCGGTTGCCATGCCGTTCGCCGCCATTTTTTAGCCGTCTGCGGACTCGCTCAGG
Organism: Enorma sp.; assembly: GCF_982429025.1. Lineage (NCBI taxonomy): Bacteria > Bacillati > Actinomycetota > Coriobacteriia > Coriobacteriales > Coriobacteriaceae > Enorma > Enorma sp. Next base: position 3,074 of record NZ_CEWCAA010000059.1, on the reverse strand, counting down.
TTGTCGAGGTATTCGTGCATGGGAATGGGTTTACGGGGAACATATAGCAATGAACATCCAAGTCGCTTCAGGAAAGCAAGCGACGACCGAAGGAGGCGAGTCCAATGGGTACAGAAGATATAGCACAAGCATTCGGGCTCGTTGCCTGGGGTCTTGAGGCTTAACCGTTGTGGGTGCGCAGAGGCGACCCGTTGGATTCCGTCAGAGCATGGAAGCAAGCTGTTGAGAAGACCTTAGAACGACCGGGTGCATCTATAGCTTGTGCGCGTTCGGCTGGTCCTGGGGGACAAAGTGGACGCAATGACGAATAGATGCATTGGGGTGAGTCCAAAGTATTGAACAGGCCGAGGGGCGGCGCAGCAGAGGAGGCGCCGCCCCTCGCTTTGTGCCGTTCTGGGTCATTCTGGGACGGGTTTGTTTTGACTCGTTTTGACCCCGCCCGCTGCGAATGAGTCAATATGGGACGGGTTTGCTTTGACTCATCCGCAGCGATAGCTCAAGACAGTTCGTCCTAAAACGGCAGTTTCAAAACGGCACGACTTCGGCGCGAGCGAAGCCGATCTATCGATTGAACCAACGGTCTGCATGGCGGCCTATAACCGCGATCAAGCTTGATGCGGCAATCGCGACGATGGCACTCAGGGGCGTGAGCCATCCAGCTCCGGCGAGGGCGATGAGCATCATCGCATCGCATAGCAGGCAATTCCAAACATAGATGTGCGAAAGGATGGACCTCGTCAAACGCATGCCGAGGGATTTTTCTTGCTGCATGTGCTCGAGCAGATGGGCGCTTATGTCACCGATGGTTTTGAGCCCATTACGGCGCGTGTATCTGAGGTAGGGAATGAAGGACATGATCCAGATGCCGAGCACGAAGGCCTCTGCCACCGCTATTGACAGCTCCTCTTCATGATTGGGGGCGTTTGCTGCGAAGAGCCTTAGGAGAGAAGAGGAGACCCAGCATACTTGCATGAGGAAGAAGAGTACCAGAAAACGGCGTGAATCGGCATCGAAACGCTCGATGATATGAGGGGCGTCGTTACCGATGAGGGCGTCGACCGAGGTATCAAAGGCTGTGGCGATGGCTTTAAGGCTCGCGATATCTGGAAGGGTCTTGTTGCGCTCCCAATTGGATACCGTTTGACGGCTCACCTTGCAGGCAGCGGCAAGCGCTTCCTGCTTCATGCCGTTCGCTTGGCGATGCTCTCGGATGCGTGTGCCGATTTCCATAGCTTGTCCCTTTGTGGCTCGCCGAATGTCCCTGCGGCACCAGTATGGCTCTTCGTATGGCGCGTGCCGCTGACTATCGCGTCAAAATGCTTTGACATCTCGGTCATTCTGGGACGGGGTCATTCTGGGTCATTCTGGGACGGGGTCATTTTGACCCGCCCGCTGCGAATGAGTCAAAACAACCCCGTCCCATATTGGCTCACATTGGCTCAGTAGCCGAGATCCTCCCCGATGAGCACCACGCGGATGCGGCCATCGTGGCGGCTGTGGCGCGTGACCACCACGTTGCAGCACATGCAGCGCTCTGCATGGCATCCCGAACAGACGCCCGCAACCTCGCATGGCGTGTTGGTGTGCAAGCGCGCGGCATTGAGCGGGCAGGTCACCGTTCGAATGCGCTTGATACCGGCTTCCACGTCTGCCACGAGCTTGTTCATCCCTGCGAGCACCACCACGTGCGCGGGGCCGTGCAGAAGGAGCGACAGGCGGTCGGAGTTGCCGTCGATGTTAACGAGCTCACCGTTCAGCGTGAGGGCGTTGGCGCTCATAAAGAACCAATCCGCCGAAGTGCGGTTGCGCCACATCTCGCGTTGTTCCTCGGGCGTGGTTGCGGTGGTGCGGTCGAGCATGCGGTAGCAGCCCGCGTTCTCGAGAGTCGCCTTCATGCCGGTTTCCTTGAACGTCTCGCTGCCGCCCCAGGTTACGGAGTCGCCTTCGTGCATCCAGGAGCGCACAAGCTCCACGGCATCCGAGCTCGTTGCGCAGAAGTGGCCGCTCATGCCATGGCGCTCGAGTTTCTTGATAACGGTCGATGCGGTGGTGCGATATGCTGCGAGTGCGGTTTCGGTGCTTTTGGCCATAGGTGCTTCCCTTCGGTTGGCGCCGCGCTGAATAAGGCCTATGGTACGAGAAATGCCGGCCACATGCTTTTGTCATCTCGAGCTGTAATCTTGAGCATATGGAAACATCAGGCGATTGAAGCGCGCGGAATCACCAGCCGAGCGACCCCAGCCGATGTACTGGGCCTGCAGGCTTTCCCAGGTGCATCGTCGATCGGGATGGTCGGTGTAGTTGCGTCTGGGTATGATGTGTTGAACTGGGTGGATGTGGACGAAGGGTCTGGTTCATGGCAAAAAGATGGCTGGAGCTCCTGCGCGAGAACAAGCGCGTGGCGATCGTGGCGGCATGCACCATCGTGTTTCTCGTGCTTCTGGAAGATGTTCTCGAGGGCGGGCTTATCAAACTCGATGAGGCCGCGTATGTGCTCATTGTCGAGCATCTGCGCACTGATTGGCTCACGCCTATCATGGAGTCCATCTCGGCGCTTGCCACACCGGTCACCCTCTTGGTGATGCTTTTGCTCATCGTCGCCTTCGCGCCGGGCAGGAGGCCGGGCGCGTGCTGTGCGCTTAACCTAGCACTCGTGGTGGTGCTCAACCAGGTGCTCAAGTTCCTCGTCCAACGGCCTAGGCCAGAGGGCTTTCGCCTTGCGGCAGAAACGGGGTTCAGTTTTCCCTCGGGCCACTCGATGGCCGCGATGGCGTTCTTCGGCCTGCTCATTTGGATGGTCTGGCACTACGAGCGCGATCGTGCGGTGCGCATCGGGTGCTCGGTGGCGCTTGCGGCGCTCATTGTCGCTGTGGGCGTGAGCCGCATCTATTTAGGTGTTCACTATGCGTCAGACGTGGTGGCGGGCTTCTGCGTGAGCCTCGCCTGGCTTGCCTTCTATACGCGTGCGGTGGCGCCGCTCTTTTTGGGAGAGGCACCGGCGAGGGAGGCGAAGGTGAGGGACTCGGATTAACCCGTGGCCTGCTTTCGCTAAAAATTGTCGTACTCTTTATAGA
>NZ_CEWCAA010000058.1:0-11888 GCF_982429025.1 Enorma sp. | reverse complement strand
GGGTTCATCGCGCTCGCCGTCCCCCGTCCGATTTTCGCCATGGTTTTCTGGCCGGCGCTTTGGGCGATACAGTGCTTTACCCCAGTGGGCAGCGCGTTATGGTCGTGCAGCTTGCCCAGCACATGGGCCCCACCCGATCTCTTCGGGTTCATCGCGGGCCTTCCTCTGGGAGACGCTCGCCTGGTTGTGCCCTATCTGCTCGATGTGCTGCTCGTTGCGGTCGCGATGGTAGCAGTAAGCGTAGGTGCTGCCGCAATGGTTCACGGCAGCGTTGCTCGGGATCGGAGGTGGGCGCTATGGCGGAAATCATGCGTCTAACGGCTTATGAGCTTGAGCGCACGCTAACCTTGCCGCGTACGGCGCTCGTGTTCGGCATACTGGTCGCGATTGTTCAGGCATCGCTTGCTGTCATCGACACCGTGGCGATGCAGCAGGCGTACGAGGGCGCAACCGTGCTTTCCGGCGCGACCGCGTTCGACGCGTTTTACATGGCGCTCAACGTCGAGGCGAGCACTGCGCTCCCCATCGCGTGCATCGTGCTCGCTGGCGATCTCGTCTCGCGCGATGCGCATGAAAGCAGCCGCTTGCTTATCGTGTCGCATTGCACGAGGCGTTCATCCTATGCGGCAGCGAAGGTGCTTGCCGCGTTTGTGCTCTGCTCCGGCTGCGTCGTCGCGCTATTCGCGCTTTCGCTCGCGACGGGCGCGCTGCAGCGGGGACTACCGCTCGGTGATGGAAGCGTTCCTGCGTGGTTATCGACGCGCGGGCCGGAGTATACGACGTGGGGCATGTGGAGCCCCATACCCGCTGGGTGGTCGTATCCTGCCGTGCTCGCGGTGCTTGTGGGCGCGTTTTCCATCATCGAGACAGCGATCGTGCTCGTGGTCATGGCTTTCGGCGTGCGGTGCCGCACCAGGTTGGCGCCTATTGTGGGCGGGTGCCTCGTCGTGGTGCTGCTCAACATGCTCGGAGATATCGGAGCATCGATTGCGGTGGCGTTTGGCTTGGAGGGCGGCCGGAGTGCTGTGGGTTGGGTGGCGGATCGATTCAGCCTTGCAAATTATCGGCTTGGTGCCGGGTTCTTCCAAATGCAGGCGGGGCAGCTTGCGGGGGAGGCGATTGCTGCGGCAGAGCACACGGAATACGTGGATATGACGTTTCCCATCAACAGCTTCGCCCAGCTCACGGCAATGATCGGTGTGATGCTTATCGCCTCGTGCGCGGTGCTCGCGGCATCGTTGCGCAACGCGGGGCTGCCAGGATTCAAGCGCCGTGTGCGGCACGGGAGGGGATAAGGATATGAGACCGTTGGGAAAGCACGCGCGCACAGCAGGGGCGGCGGTGCGCGCGACCGTCGCACCCGGTGCTAACCGAGCGTCCGGCGCCGGCACCGCGGACATCGCGCCCGGCGCGCGACAAGGTATCTGGCTCAAGGAGATCGGCGTTTCCTTTCGTGGGGCGGTCGTGCTCGATGGTGTCGATTTCACCGCATCGCCTGGCCAGGTAGTCGGCCTTATGGGGCCGAACGGCGCCGGCAAGACGACGCTCATCAACGTGCTCGCGGGGCTGCTGTGTCCCCAGCGCGGCGTGGGGTCCATATGCGGCGCGCCATTAGGTGGACGGAAGCGTGTGCCCTGCGGCATCATGTTCGAGCATCCGCCGTTTGACGACGACCGTACCGGTGCAGAAAACCTTCGCAGTCTCGCGCGCCTCGCTGGGATGTCGCCGCAATCGGCGGAGACGGCGGCGCGCGATGCCATGGCGCGCGTGGGCCTGAATCCTAGCTCGCGCACGCGGGTGGGGCGCTACTCGCAGGGTATGCGGAAGCGGCTGGGCTTTGCCCAAGCCATGCTCGGCAAGCCGGCCCTCTATCTGCTCGATGAACCGATGAACGGGCTCGACCCGCTCGCGGTCATAGAGATGCGTGCCGCGCTCCGCCACCTTGCGGCGACCGGGGCAATCGTGGTGGTTTCGAGCCATCTGCTGCATGAGCTCTCGCTCGTGTGCGACAAGGCGTATATGCTTATCGATGGGTCGTGCTTTGAGGTGACGAATGTCGAGCATCTTGAGAGCGTGTATGTCGAACATGCTGCAGCGTATGCGAGATAAGGCTTGCGATGCCCGTTTGCGCCGGTGCCGCATGCCGATGGCGGTCTCGCGCGCTGCGTTCTGTCTCCTTACGATCGTTGCGATGACCGGTCTTTGGGGCTGGTCGTTCGAGCCTTTTGCGATCGTCGGCTGGAATGTCGGTCTCCCCGTGATTTCTTGGCTGTCGTGCGCCGATGTTGCCGGGCTTCTCATGCTTGCCTTGCTGGCGGCATGGTGGCTCGCCGTCCCAGTTCGCCGGGCTCTGTTCCGTTTCGGCATGCGGCTTTGGAAGAGCGGCCTTCTTGTCGTGCTGCCTGCGTTTATCCTCCTTCTACGCGGAAGCGCGCTATGGGGATCGCTCTTCCTGCTTGTTGGATGCGCGCTGTGGCTGCCTCTCGCGGTCTCGCTTTTCTCGTGCGATGCCGGGAGCGCGTGTTTGGGCGCGGGGCAGGGGAAAGATGAGGCGTTTGAAGTGCCGCCGCATCTGCCGGTGAGGCGCTCGCCGCTCGCAGCTTGCTGCGTCGCCCTTTCGGTCGTCTCTCTCCATGCTGCGATGCTATCAAGTGCGCGGGTAAACGTCGCTGGGGTTGTCCAGTGGGCCTCTCCCGACCTGCATGTGGTCGCAGCGTGGTCCGCCGTGTGCTGCTGGTGCGCGGTCGCCGCGTTGGCGCATATCTGCCGCGTTCCCCATTGGCGCGGCGCGCTCATCCTGCCCGTCTTCTCTGCATGCGGCTCATGGATGCTGGGCGGGGTGCCCTTGGGAGCGTCCCTCGCATCCTTTGGGGCGTCGCTTGCATTTGCGGCCGTCGCGTGCATCTGGCTGTTCGCGATGCACCGTCTTTCCGCGTCTGCAGACGGCCAAAGCGCGGGTGCGGCCTTTCTACCGGTCGGCGTCGTGCTTTCAACCTCATTGGCGCGGTCGTTCGGGATGGAGGCGAATGAGCCCGCGACGTTGCTGGTATTCGAAATCTCCGGCATGGTGCTCCTTATCGTCCAGGCGGTTTGGATGCGCTCGAGAGCCGGTATGGGCGGGGCAGATGGGGCTTGCATTCCGTCCGATCGTGGCCAAAAAGATGGTGGGCATTCGGCACCTGGTCAGCTTCTCGATTGCAAGGCCACCGAAGTGCGGGGCGCATGCGCCCGGCTCGCCCGGCATCACGATTTCACGCCGCGCGAAGAGGCGGTCGTTGCCGCCATGGCCGAAGGACGCTCCCTTGCGCGGATTGCCCAAGCGGAGGGCATAACGAAATCCACGGCTGGTACCTATGCCGCACGAGCTTATGTAAAACTCGGCGTCGCATCGCGTGCCGAGGCGCTCGAGGCGGTGCGGCGAGAGGCCGCTGCGGGCGCGCGCCAAGAGGCTCGCGCGCGCATCAATGCTGGCGGGGCGGCGTTCGCCGAGGGCGGGGGCACGGTGCATGCTGCCGCGGGGGAGGGAGCGTCGCATACCACCGAGGATGCGGCGAGTCCACCGCTGCTGCATGAGATTGTTGCGCGCCTGCATGGCGAACGCGTCTTTGCGGCTTTGAGTCTCATGAGTTGGTCCCTCCTTGCCGAGGCCCTCGTCCTGCCCTGGTTGGGCTCTGCTCAATCGTTTTGGTCGCTCCATGGGGAAGCGGCTCCCCTCATAGCCCTGCTGGTGATGATTGCCTCCCTCACGTGGGCGGGCGTGGGAGATAGTCGGTCGAGCACGGCTTCTCGAGGAGCCTGCGGCGGGGTGACAGGGAGCTCCTCGCCCGCCCGTTCACCTCGTATAAAGGCTTCGGGCGTGATGTGGCTGCAGGTCGTTGCAATACTGGTCTTTGCGGCGCTTGCTTTCGCTCCGGGCGGGTTGAGTTGGGCCGCAGTGCATCGCATCGGGAGGGGCACGGTTTCCCTCGTAGCCTGTATCTCGGGGTTTACTGCGGTTGCGCTTGCGTTCCAGGCGCTTTGGAACCTGTGGCGCGATGCCCTGCCGCTGCGGGAGCTCGTTGTTGTTCCCATGGCATCATCCCTGGCGTTCGGGTGCGCTGTTTGCTTTGATGCGCTGGTGCCGGTTGTGCTCAGCTGCGGCATTGTCTGCATTGCTGCCATGGTGGTCCACGCGTGCTCGTGCGCGTCTGTCCCCGATTCGTCCATACCTGGGGAGAGCGTCCCGCATAGCGGGGAGCCTCGAACTTCGCCGCGGGCCTTCTCGCTTCGCATCGGTCTCGTGCGCGGCGCGGCGCTGGTGGTGGCAGGCGTGTCCTGCGGTATGCTCTTCCAGCTGCTGAACGGGTCGTATCTCGCCTTGCATCCATGGCGCCTGGCGTCGTCGCTCGCATGGCATCTTGTCCTGCACGGCACGACGCTTTCGGCTGTGCTGTATGTGTCGATGCAGACAGTGCGCTTCGCCCAACGTGCAGGGCGGTCTCTGCTCGACGTGCTCTCTCCCATTGCCATGCCGTGGCTTCTTGGCTTTGGGTGCAGTGGCGGTGTGCTCGTCGATGCGTTGCTCCAGCCGCAAGGTTCCGTTCGCTCGGTTGTCGCGCTGGTCGCTATCGGTATGGTTTGCGGTGCGTGGGCGCTTGCGAGTACGATGGCGAGCTATCGGCGGCGCCTGGCGTTCTCGCGGCGTACTGCTGGGTTCCTCGACACGGCGCTCGAGGGTTCGGGGCTGACCGATGCCGAGCGCGTCGTGCTCGGGTACCTGTTCCGAGGGTACACGGCGGCGGGTATCGCGCGCGAGCTCACGGTGAGCTTGAACACCGTCCGAACCCACATGCGGCACGTATACGCAAAACTTAGCGTTCACGGTCGCTCGGAGCTCTTCGATGCCGTAGAGCGCCGCCTCAAGCGCTATGAGGAGCGTCTCTAGGCCGAGGGGCATCCCTGCTGAAGAATGGATCGTAGGCACCAGGCGTCTACGATTCCATACGTGCGTGAGGCGCTGAGACCGGGTCTCAACGCCTCACATTCTCGTTTGAAGCGGTGCCAAGAGCATGGCGCGATACGTTCGAGGTCGCGCCCCTTGTTCGCAAAGCGTCGCACAACTCGAAGGCGAGATCGATATTAGGCCTTCGCCTACGAGCTATGCGACGCTTTTGGGTGAGGCCTGGTCCCGTCGCGCGCCCCGCTGTGTGTCCGCGGGCTATGCCTCGGTGCCGTCGGCCGTAACGCGGAAGGGCATGGCCCAGTCTCCGTGGTCGGAATGAAGCAGCTCCTCCGCGCGCTCGGAGAGCGGCTCGCCCAGGAAGTCGTCGTAGCAGGCCTTGACCGCCGGGTTCTCGTGGCTAAAGCGCAGCTCGCTCTGCTCATCGATGATGCGCAGCGTGCAGCCGCGGTCGGCGGAAAGGTTGAACCCTTCGATGATGGGCTGGCCACCGCCACCCACGCAGCCGCCGGGGCAGGCCATGACCTCAACGAAATCGTAGCTCGCCTCGCCGCGCTCGATGGCACGGCAGAGCGCGTCTGCGTTGGCAAGGCCGCTCGCCACCGCGATGCGGAGCGTACGGTCGAGCAGCTGGAACTCCTTCTCGCGCCATCCGCGCTCGGGCCCTTCGGAGCGAATCTCATGGAATGCGTCCGCGTCGGGGTTCTCGCCGGTCACAAAGTTGTAGGCGGTGCGGAGCGCGGCCTCCATCACGCCGCCCGTCACGCCGAAGATGTGTCCGGCGCCCGTCGCTACGCCGAGCGGGCGGTCGAAGTCCTCTTCTTCCAAAAGGTCCACGTTTACGAAGCGTTGGCGAAGCTGGCGCGTGAGCTCGCGGACCGAGAGCACGGCATCCACGTCCGGGCCGGTGCCGGTGGAGTCCATGCCGGGGTAGGCGGCCTCCATCTTCTTGGCGACGCACGGCATATAGGACACAACGAAGATTTTTGCGGGGTCCACGCCGAGGATCTCGGCATAGTACGTCTTGGCGAGCGCGCCGAAGATCTGCTGCGGGCTCTTCGTGGTGGAGAGCTTCTTCGCCAGCTCGGGGTAGCGCGTCTTCGCGAAGCGCACCCAGCCGGGGCAGCATGAGGTGAACATGGGCCCCTCGGCGCCTTCCTTCAGATGCTCGATGAGCTCGCTTGCCTCCTCCATGATGGTCACGTCGGCGGCGAAGTCGGTGTCGAAGACGTAGTCGAAGCCCAGGCGGCGAATCGCCGCGACCATGCGGCCCGGTGTCGGCGGCTTGCCTCCCAAGTCGAGGAGCTCTGCCCAGGAGGAGCGAACGGCGGGCGCCACCTGCGCGATGGTAATCGTGTCGGGGTCAAAGATTGCATCGAAGACGCGCTCGGTGTCGTCGCGTTCATGAAGTGCGCCCGTGGGGCAGTTGGCGATGCACTGGCCGCAGAAAGCGCAGTCGTCGGGAGCCACGGCGTCCACGTGCGCGCGGCTTCCGGAGTCCACGAGGTCCCAAACGCCAAGCGCCTGCACTTTCTGGCATGTGGATACGCAGCGCAGGCAGTTCACGCATTTCTCGGGCTCGCGCACGAGCGGGAACCGCGCGTCGATGGGCTTGGTCTCGAAGAACGTGGTGTAGGGCACCTCGTGGACGCCCATGCGGTCGGTAAGCGCTTGCAGCTGGCAGGTTCCGTTTCGGAAGCACGTGGGGCAGCGGCGATCGTGCCGCGAAAGGATGAGCTGCAGGTTGGCCACGCGGGCGCGCCGCACGCGCGGCGTGTCGGTGTAGACCACCATGCCATCCGTGACTTCGTTGTTGCACGCGGCCACGAGGTGGTCGATGCCCTCGACCTCCACGAGGCATACGCGGCACGCGCCGATCTCGTTGATCTCGCGCAGGTAGCACAGGGTGGGGATGTCCACGCGGTGCTCGCGCGCCACCTCAAGGATCGTGGCGCCCTCTTCGGCTTCGTAGACGTTACCGTCGATTGTGATCTCTACCATGACATCCGTCCTTCCTCATGCAGGATGCCGCAGCCGAAGTGGTCGCAGTTGAGGCACCTGAGCGTCTCTTGGCGGATTTCCTGTTCCGACAGGCCGTACTCTACGAGCTCAAAGTCGTGCACGCGCTCCTCGGTGGGGCGCTCGCCGTTCACGGAGCGGCCGCAGGGCACGCGGTCGTCTAGGCGTGGCGTCGGCAGCTTGATGTCGACCGATACGGTGTGGTGGAAGCCGAGGTACGTATCGATGGAACGCGCCGCCTTCTTGCCGTCGGCGATGGCGAGGATCACCGTTGCGGGCCCGCGCATGCAGTCGCCGCCGCAGAAGATGCCCGGATGCTCCGGCACGGCAAGGTTCTCGTCCACATCGAACTGCTTCCAGCTCGTGGGCAGACCCTCGTCGGCGAAGTAGTCGGACTGGATATCCTGGCCGATGGCCACGATGACCACCTGGCAGGGGAATTCATGCGGCTCGCGGTCGGCGGTCACGGGTGCGGGGCGCCCGCGTTTCACGGGGCCGATGATCTGAGGTTGCGCCTTGAGCGCGCGAACGCGGCCCTCCGCGTCGGTGAGAACTTCGAGCGGGGCCATGAGGTCGGCGATCTCGCAGCCGTCGGCGATGGTTCCCTCGATTTCCTCGGGCAGTGCCGTCATGTCGGCTACGCGGCGACGGTAGACCACGGTGACCTTCTTTGCCCCGCAGCGCACCGCCGAGCGCGCGGCATCCATGGCCACGTTGCCGCCGCCCACCACGCAGACCTCGAGGCCCGTGTAATCGGGCGTGTTGCCCAGGCCGATCTCGCGCAGCATCCGCACGGCAGGCACGACGCCCTCGGCGTCCTCCCCGGGCATGCGGAGCTTCTTGTCGCCGTGCGCGCCCATGGCGATGTAGACCACGTCGAAGTCGCGCTGGAGCTCTTCGAGGGTGATGCCGTCCGGCCCCACCGGGGTGTTGCAGCGAATCTCGACGCCGGCGGCCTCGATGGAGGCGATTTCGTCGTCGAGGATGCTCTTGGGCAGGCGGTAGTTGGGGATGCCGTAGCGCAGCATGCCGCCCGCCTTCTCGCGCTGTTCGAACGCGACGACCTCGTGGCCCATGCGGGCGAGGTAGTAGCCGCAGGTGAGGCCCGAGGGCCCGGCGCCCACGATGGCGATGCGCTTGCCCGTGGCGGTGCCTCGGTCGGTCGCGCGCGGGCCGGTCGCGTGGTCTACGGCGTAGCGCTTGATGCCGCGGATGTTCACGGCATCGTCCACCATGGTGCGGCGGCAAGTCTCCTCGCAGGGATGCTCGCATACGTAGGCGCATGCGCTGGGGAAGGGGTTGTCTTTGCGGATGAGCTCCACGGCCTCGTCGTAGCGGCCCGCTGCGGTAAGGGCGATGTAGCCAGGGATGTCCACGTGCGCCGGGCAGCTGACCTCGCACGGCACGCCCTGGCTCGAGCTGCGAAGGCATCCTCCGGTGGCGGCGTGGTATTCGAAGTCGTCGCGGAAGGCCTTCACGCTCATGAGCACCTGCTCGGCGGCCTGATAGCCTACCGCGCAATCGGAGCTCACGCGAATTTGCTCGGCAAGGTCTTCAAGGCGTTCGATCGTGCCCGGATCGGCGGTGCCGCCGATGATCTGCTCGAGCATGTCGGTCATGGCGCCCAGACCCACGCGGCACGGCGTGCATTTGCCGCAGCTTTGCGCGTGCGCCACGCCCACGAGCGCGCGCGTCATGTCGACGGGGCAGGTGCCGCGGGCGTTCGCTCCCAAACGTCGGCTTGTGTTGGAGCACATTTCGCCCAACGCGCCGTAGGAGCTGTCGTTCTCAAACAGCATATGCTTATCCCCTCTGTCATGCGGTGCTGGCGATGTATTTTGCACCTAAATACTCACATTACTGTCTCGTGTTCCGTCCCGCAGCCCCCAACCGGACGAACGGTCAAACTGTTCGACAAAGGGTTATTTCTGTTCGCGCCGCGCTTTCGGGCAAGATCCGGACACCGCAGGCAAGTTGAAACGCAGACACCCGGTGTCTGCGTTTCATGGCGCGGGCGCAGCAGGATTACTCTGCGAGCAGTTGCATGATGAAAGCCCCAACGCCCGCGTTGTTGTTGGCACCGCACACGGCGTCGGCTGCGCTCTTCGTCTCGTCTTCGGCATTGGCCACGGCCACTCCGGTGCCCGCCGCTTCGATCATCGGGATGTCGTTGATGTTGTCGCCGAATGCTACGGCGTCTGCGCGCGATATGCCCAGGTGCGAGCAGAGCCATGAGAGCGCCTCGCCCTTGGTGGCCCGCGCGTCGGAGATCTCGATGCTATTGGATACCGAGCGCACGACCGAGATATCGGGCACCTGTTGCACTGCCTCGAGCAGCGCGGCGCAGTCGGCGGGGTCGTACCAGAAGTAGGAGATGCGCTCGATGTGCTCAAGCGTGGTCATGAACGCCTCGGTCTCCCCATCAAAGGGAGTGCGAATGGAGCGCATGAGCTCAAGCTGGTAGGGATCGTCCGCGAACTCGGCAAGCCGGTCATACGTCTTGCGATGCTCGAACACGCGCCCGTCCGCGAAGAGGTCGAAGGTGACGTCGCGACCTTCGGCAAATTGGAGCAGCATCCGCGTCCGCTCGTGGCCCAGATCGCAGCGGTGTATGGCCTTGCCGGTGGAGAGGTCGGTTACCGTTGCCCCGTTCGCGCTCACGGCATAGCGCGCGGCAGGGTGCTTAAGTAGCACCTTGGGAATGGCGGTAAGGGACCGTCCCGTGCACGGCACGAACTGGGCGCCCGCCTCGTAAATGGCGTCGAGCGCCGCTAGATTGCCCTCTGGTACCTCCTTCCTCGATGTCAAAAACGTGCCGTCGAGGTCGGAAAAGAAGATCAAGTTCTGGTGTGGCACGGCTGCCTCGCCCTCGCTTCGCTTGCCTATCGCTCGGAGAGGGGAACGTACTCCGCCTGCTCCATCACAGAATTATAGGCAGGACGGATGATGCGGTTGGCGCCATAGATCTCCTCCATGCGATGGGCAGCCCAGCCGGCGGTGCGCGCTACGGCAAAGATGGGCGTGTAGAGGTCTTCGGGCACGCCGAGCATGTTGTAGATGAAGCCGGTGTAGAGGTCGATGTTCGCGCAGATGGGCTTGGCGGTTCCGCGCACGTCGCGCATGACCTGCGGCGCTAGGCGCTCGATGCGCTCGATGAGCGCGAACTCTTCGCCCAGTCCTTTCTGCTCCGCGAGCTTGCGCGCGTACTGGCGGCAGATTTTGGCGCGCGGGTCCGAGAGCGTGTAGACGGCATGTCCCATGCCGTAGATGAGGCCGGCGCCGTCGAACGCCTCGCGGTTCAAGATCTTCATGAGGTATCCTGCTACCTCGCCGTCGTCGTCCCAACGGCGCACGTGCTCGCGGATATCTGCATGCATGGCCATGACCTTGGAGTTGGCGCCGCCGTGGCGCGGGCCCTTGAGCGAGCCGATGGCCGCGGCGTAGGCGGAATAGGCGTCGGTCGCGGAGCTCGAAAGAACGCGGCAGGCGAAGGTCGAGTTGTTGCCGCCGCCGTGCTCGGCGTGGAGCATGAGCATCACATCGAGGAGCATTGCCTCGTCGTGGGTGAAGTTGTCGCCCTCTCGGAGCACCTGCAAGATGGTTTCAGCCATCGAGTAGGACGGGTTGGGCCGAGGGATGTGCGCCCGGCGCCCCTCGAACTCCGCGTTGCGCACGCTGTGCGCGATGGCTGCGATGCGCGGCAGACGGGCGAGGAGCGAGAGCGCCACATCGATCTCGTGCGGAGCGGAGATGTCGTCGGGGGTTTCGTCGAAGGCGTAGAGCATGAGAACGGCTCGCGCGAGCACATTCATGATGCTCTTGGACTTGGTGGTGATGGGGAACTCGTTGATGTAATCCATGGGCAGCAGGCGCTGGCTTGCGATGCGCGCGCAGGTGGCATCGAGTTCGTCTTGCCGCGGTAACTCGCCGGTGAGCAGCAGGAATACGAGTTCCTCATAACCAAAGCGTTGCTCCTGCTGCGCATGGGCAACGAGTTCTTCGATGTTGTATCCGCATATGGTGAGCTTGCCCTCATCTGGGAGAAGCGTCCCGTTCTCGCGACGATAGCCATGCACGTCCGAGATCCTCGTAAGGCCGGCGACCACGCCCGATCCGTCCGCGTTGCGCAGGCCTCGCTTAACATCATGGGAGCGGAAGAGCTCCTCGTCGTAAGGAACCATGACGGCGCCGTCATACAGGCGCTTGGTGGCAGGGGAGACCTCGCGGGTCTCGGCGAAGTCGATCGTTGTGCGCTCGGCAATGAGCGGGTGCCTCAGATTGATCTCGGTCATGCTCACGGGCAGCAACCTCCATTCGGGTTCGAGGCGGCGCGACCTAACCGATCGCGCGGGCCGTGGGCGCCGCAGCTCGTGCCCGGGCGCGGCGCTCAGCCTGGCGAAGCGTTCGCTCTACAGGCGGTACATGTAGTTGAAGACGTCCTCGCGCTGGATCTGCACGTTCACCCCGATGCTCTCGCCCGCTGCAGACAGGCGCTCCTGAAGCGTGGTGAAATCGGACGCGGTGGCGGAGATGTCGGCGATCATCGTCATGGTGAAGATGTCTTCGATGATGCTCTGGGTGATATCGCGGATATCGACGTTTTCATCGCCGAGCACGCGCGAGATGCTGGCGACGATACCCGGGCGATTCTTTCCGAGCACGGTGATGACGATGCGGTTGGATGCGTTCTCTGCCATGAGGCGCCTTTCTCTCGCGGGCTCCCCGGCCCGTGGGCGGTGTAGATGCATGGATTCACCTATACCCATTTGCGCAATGGAGCAGCGCGGCGAGCGGCGCGGAACACAGGAGAACCACACCGGCGAAACATGCGGGCAACATGTAGAGGGGTCTGCATCCGGCGGAGGGGGCCCAGGAGGGCTGCTGCCGAGGGGGCTCCGGGCGGTGGAGCTGCCACCCGGCGGGGCTCGGC
>NZ_CEWCAA010000057.1:0-11942 GCF_982429025.1 Enorma sp. | reverse complement strand
CAGATAGGGGGTGCATTAATATGCTGCGACGCCTCCCCGCCGCCGCTCCTGTTCCCACCGCCCCTCACGACTTTTTTGAATTCTTAAGCCGCGCCGCCGGACGTCGGGCAATCCATGAGAAAATAGACACCGTATGAGTGATTGACGTATGAGATGTACGAGAGGGGAGAGCATATTGGATAAGAACGAGATTCAAAAGCGCATGAACGAGGCCATTCGCCTCACTGCCCCCGGACAGCCCATTCGTACCGCCCTCGACATGATTATTGCCGGGCACCTTGGCGCGCTCATCTGCGTGGGCGATACCGAGCACGTGCTTGCGGCAGGCAACGACGGGTTTCCGCTCAACATCTCGTTTACCAGCAACCGCCTCTTCGAGCTTTCCAAGATGGATGGCGCCGTCGTGATCGACGACAATCTCTCGCAGATTTTGCGAGCTAATTTTCACCTTAACCCCGATCCGTCGCTGGCTACGAGCGAAACGGGCATGCGCCATCGCACCGCTGCGCGCATGAGCGTGCTCACCGACGCCATCGTGATCTCGGTCTCCGAGCGCCGCGGCGTCGTCAACGTGTACGTGCGCGGCAAGTCGTATCAGATCCAGCCGGTCTCGGAGATCATGGCATCGGTGAACCAGCTGGTCTCGACGCTGCAGACCACGCGCGCCTCGCTCGACCGCGCCCTACTGCGCCTTACAGCCCTCGAGTTGGACGACTATGTGACCCTTGCGGACATCACCGACATCTTCTCGAGTTTCGAGATTCTGCAGCAGGCGAAGGACGAGCTTAAATTCTGCATCGTGAAGCTCGGCAGCCAGGGCAAGCTCGTTCAGATGCAGCTCGAGCAACTCGCGGGCACCTCGATCGAGAACGACTACAACCTCATGATTCGCGACTACGCTTCGGACTCATCGGAAGATAACGCCCGCCGTATCCGCAGCCTCTTTAGCGAGATGACGCCTCAGGAGCTCACCAACCCGCAGCGCGTGGCCCAGGCGCTCGGCTACGACGATCTGGACGAAGACTCCGTTATGACCCCGCTTGGCCTGCGCACGCTTTCGCAGGTGTCGGTCGTGCGCGACGGCGTGGCCGAGAAGATCGTGGACGAGTACGGTTCGCTGCAGGAGCTGCTGGACGACATCCAGAAGGACCCGGAGCGCTTGGGCGACTTCGGCGTGAACAACCCCACGATCCTTGCAGACTCGCTGTATCGCATGCAGGGCAAGCGCGGTGGTGCTGCGTGAGCGAGATGGCCGAGGGGCAGTACGAACCGACCGGGCAGCGGCACGAGTTCGCATCTCCACAACAGGTTGCGGCCTCTGCTGGGCCCCGCATGGCTGCGCCCGTTTGCGCGATCATCGTTGCGGGGGGCACCGGGTCGAGATTTGGTAACCCGGGCGGCAAGCAGCTGGTGATGGTGGAGGGTCGGCCGCTCGTGTCGTGGTGCATCGCGGCCTTTGATCGCGCTGAGCTTGTAGGCCACATCGTGGTGGTGTGCCCGCAGGAGCGAAGGAGCGAGATGGCCCGCGACGCCGTGGAACCCTTTGGATATGCGACGCCCGTAACCTATGCCGACGCCGGCTCTACCCGCCAGGATTCCACCCGCGCGGGGCTTGATGCGGTGCCGGAGGGCTTTTCCTACGTGGCCGTGCATGACGGGGCCCGGCCGCTTATCAAGTCCCAGACCATCGACAGCGCGGCTCGGGTCCTCATGGCCAATGCTGAAATCGACGGTGTGGTGTGCGGACAACCCGCTATCGATACGCTCAAGCGCGTCGAGCCCGATGGCCGCATCATCGACACCCCGCCGCGCAGCCAGTTTTGGACGGTGCAAACGCCGCAGATCTTTACGGTCGCGGCGCTTCGGTGTGCGTTTGAGGTTGCCGATCGCACGGGCTTCGTAGGCACCGACGATGCCTCGCTAGTGGAACGAGCTGGCGGAAGCGTGCTCTGTGTAGAGAGCCCGCGCGACAATATAAAGGTGACGGTGCCCGAAGACCTGGCCGTGGTTGCCGGTGCTTTGCGGCGCAGCTCTGGGTATGAAGCCTGATATGTCTAGAACGACATGCAAAGGAGGTCGGCGCATGCTGCGCATCGGTCACGGATACGACGTTCACCAGCTGGTGGAGGGGCGTCGCTGCATCATCGGCGGCGTGGACATTCCGCACGACCGTGGCTTGCTCGGGCACTCGGACGCCGACGTGCTGGCCCATGCGCTCGCCGATGCGATTTTGGGTGCATGCCGTGGCGGAGATATCGGGAAGCTCTTCCCCGATACCGACCCTGCCTACGAGGGCGCCGATTCGCTGGTGCTGCTCTCCCGCGTGATGGAATACGCGCGCGAGCGCGGCTATGAGTTCGTAGACGCCGATTGCACCCTGGCGTGCCAAGAGCCCAAGATCACGCCCTACCGCGACCAGATGCGCGAGAACCTGAGCCGCGCGCTCGGCGTTTCCGTGGAGTGCGTGGGCGTGAAGGCTACCACGACCGAGCACCTTGGCTGGGAAGGCCAGGGCCAGGGCATCGGTGCCTGGGCCGTCTGCCTGCTCGAGCAGCGATGTTAGGTCTATCGTCTTCATTTTTTCTTTGTTAAGGAATCTCGCCCGACGCGATGTTTCGGCGAGTCCTATGCCTGCCGACGCAGTAGTCGGTTAGGATATCACCAAGAGTCGACATGCACAGGCGGTCGCCGTGCACGCTTGTCGCGAGTTCCGCAGCAAGCCTCAGCGCGCTGAGGTTTGCGAGGACTGCCCGAGCAGCAGGCGAGCACGGCGACCGCCCCCAGGAGGACCCTCATGAAGATCTACAACAGCTCTACGCACCGCAAAGAGGACTTTCAGCCCATCGAGGAGGGCAAGGTCCGTATGTACGTGTGCGGCCCCACGGTGTACGACAACATCCACATCGGCAACGCACGCACGTTCATCAGCTTCGACGTGATTCGCCGCTGGCTCATCGCGAGCGGCTACGAGGTCACCTTCGCGCAGAACCTCACCGACGTTGACGACAAGATCATCAACCGCGCCAACGAGCAGGGGCGCACGGCGGCCGAGGTAGCGGAGGAGTTCTCCGAGAAGTTCATCGGCGTTATGCGCGCTGCCAACGTGATGGACCCGGATATTCGCCCGCGTGCCACCAAGGAGATCGGCCCCATGATCGGCATGATCAAGAGCCTGATCGAGCAGGGGCACGCGTACGCTGCCGATAACGGCGACGTGTACTTCTCCGTGCGCAGCGACCCCAGCTACGGCGAGGTGTCCGGCCGCAACGTGGATGACCTCATGGTGGGCGCGCGCATCGCGGCGGGGGAGGAGAAGCGCGACCCGCTCGACTTCGCCCTCTGGAAGGCCGCCAAGCCGGGCGAGCCGAGCTGGCCGAGCCCGTGGGGCGAGGGGCGTCCCGGCTGGCACACCGAGTGCGCCGCCATGGTTCACCGCTACCTGGGCACGCCGATCGACATCCACGGCGGTGGCTCCGACCTGGCCTTCCCGCACCATGAGAACGAGTGCGCGCAGGCCACCTGCTGCTGGCACGAGGGCTTCGCCAACACCTGGATGCACACGGGAATGCTTCTCGTAGACGGCGAGAAGATGTCCAAGAGCCTGGGCAACTTCTTCACCCTGGCCGAGGTGCTGGAGAAGCACTCCGCTGCGGCGCTCCGCCTGCTCATGCTGCAGACGCACTATCGCTCGCCGCTCGATTTCTCGTGGGAGCGTCTCGAGGGTGCGGAGAATTCGCTTGCGCGCATCGCCGGTACGGTGCAGAACCTCAAGTGGGCTGCCGACCATGCGGAAGGCGAGCCGGATGCTGAGCTTGCGGCCGGCCTCACGTCTGCCATGGAGCGCGCCGCCGCCGAGTACGAGGCCTGCATGAATGACGACTTCAATACCGCTGGCGCCATCGCCGCCTACTTCCAGCTCGTGACCGAGGCGAACACGTATCTCGACCAGGCGGCGGGTGCGGTCGATCCCGAGGCTGCGCGCGTGTGCGGCGCCGTGATTGCCGGTGCGCTCGTGCAGCTGGGTGTCGAGCTTCCCGAGCCCGAGGAAGAGCTCCCCGTGGGGCTGCTCGGTGTGGCGGCGGGACTCTGCGCCTACACGGGCGACGACGTGAACGAGGCCGCCGAGCGCATCCTTGCTGCGCGTGCCGAGGCGCGCGCCGCCAAGGACTGGGCGACGGCCGACGCCATCCGCGACCAGCTGCGCGACATGGGTCTCGTGATCGAGGACACCGCCGCCGGTTCCCGCCTCAAGCGCGCCTAATGAGACAGTTGTGCCGGGTTAAGGTGTCTCATGCTCCGAGGTGAGACAGTTGTGCCGGGTTAAAGTGTCTCATGCGAATGCTGTGGAAGGCGGCCATATCATGGAACACGAGGTTGCCGATAGTCGTGAGGCATGGGAGGCGAATGCCGTCTTCTGGGATGCGGCGATGGGCGATGCGTCAAACGCTTTCCACCGTCAGACGGTTCGGCCGGGCGTAACCGATTTGCTCGATCCACAGCCGGGCGATTTCGTGCTTGACGTGGCGTGTGGCAACGGCAACTATGCTGCCTATCTTGCGGAGCGCGGAGTGGATGTGCTCGCATTCGATTTTTCGCCCCGCATGATCGAGCTCGCCCGTTGCCGCCAGGAACGATACGCGGACCGCATTGAGTTCGTCGTGGCGGATGCCACCGATGCGGATAGCTTGCGCTCGCTCGCGCGTGCGCGGCCGTTCACCAAGGCCGTTTCCAATATGGCAATCATGGATATCGCGGCACTCGATAACCTCTTCGATGCTGTGCACCGCCTGCTTGTCGAAGACGGCATATTCGTTTTTGCGACGCAGCATCCATGCTTTGTGACCAGGACAGAGCGCTATAGCACGCCGCACAGCTATCGAGGCGAGGCAATCCCCGGTCAGCCGCAAGAGCACCTCTACTTTCATCGGTCCCTGCAGGATATTTTTGAGGCATGCTTTACCCACGGCTTTGTGATCGACGGCTTTCGTGAGTCGTGCTTTGCCGCAGAGCACGAGATTCCCGCGGTGATTATCGTCCGTGCGCGCAAGGTCGTAAGCGAACGGCGATTGAGGTAAAACGTGGCCGTGTAAAGAGCCTGAAAGGCTTGGGTGAATTCGTTCAACGATATCCGGGCGCGTATGCGTTGGTAGTTGGGCCAAACGCCTTTCCGGTCGAGGTTTTTCTTTTGGGCAAAGTGCCGCTGTCCCAGTGACAAGGCTCAATTCTCTATACTGCTATCCAGCAAAACGGACGCAAGGAGATGGCATGGCAAAGCAAAGCGGCGGCAAACGGCAGCGCCAAGGCGCGGGCGGCGGCCGTGGTGGACAGGGTACGGGCGGTAATCGCGAGCGGCGGGGGCGCATGCCGGTTCGCAAGGGTCTTTCGTCGGATGCGGGCAGGTCGAAGGGCCGTTCTGCTGGCTCTTCGGCGCACGGTGCGGCGGCTCGCCCTGGTGCCTCGCGTCGCCCGGCGGGGGAGTACATCGAGGGACGTCGCGCGGCGGCCGAGGCGCTGCGCACCGGCTTCCCGGTGAAGCGCGCCCTCGTGGCCGATGCTGAGGGCCGGCGCGACGCAGCGCTTGCCCAGCTCGTCGACCAGCTGCGCGGGGCGAACATCCCGGTGGAGTACGTCGCCGCCGAGCAGCTCGACGCGCTCTCCAGCCATGGCGCGCACCAGGGCATCGCGCTCGAGGTGGGTGCCTTCCCATACGCGGCCCTCGCCGACATTATCGCCCGCGCCGACGCCGCCGGTGGCACGGGCCCCGCGCTCGTTGTGGTGCTCGACCATGTGACCGACGCCGGCAACTTCGGTGCCATCGTGCGCTCGGCCGAGGTCGTGGGGGCTGTGGGCGTGGTCATCGCCAACAAGCGCGCCGCTGAGGTGACGGTTGCCACCTACAAGACCTCCGCCGGCGCCGTCATGCACCTGCCCATCGCGCGCGTGCCGAACATTGCCCGCGCGCTCGAGGACCTGAAGGCCGCGGGCTTCTGGACGGTCGGCGCCTCCGAGCACGCCGAGGGCAATTGCTGGGACGCGCCGCTCACCGGGCGCATCGCGCTCGTGATGGGCTCCGAGGGCGCGGGCATCAGCCGTCTGGTGCTCGAGACCTGCGACGACCTCACCAAGCTGCCGCAGCGCGGCGCGACCGAGAGCCTCAACGTTGCCCAGGCGGCCACCGCGCTCTGCTACGAATGGCTGCGCCAGAATGCGGGCGTGCTTGAGCGTGCGCCTATTACCGAAGCGCCTTCCGCCGCTTCATCTTTGGGCAAGAATGTTCAATTAAGCGGGCATTTTGAGCCCCATAACGACACAAACGTGCCCAAATATGACGGAGCAGTTTTAATGGGCGAGGCAGGTGAGTTCCATGGGTAAGAAGAGCCGAGCAAAAGCCAAGGCGAAGCGGTTCGGCGAGGGCTCGGCGCGCAAGGTGGTTGATGCCAGCACGTACGGCGCGGGCAACGCGTTTGGCTCGGCCTTCGTGTCGTCCACCGTGGTGGACCCCGTCCGCGGCACCAACTCCCGCGGCCAGCGCGAGCTCCTGGTGGTCGATGGCTACAACGTCATCCACGCGACGCCGCGCTACGAGCAGCTCATCTTCGACCGCTCCGATGACCCGTATTCCAACGACGTCTACGACCGCGCCCGCACCGCGCTCATCGCGGACGTGGCCGCGTTCGCGCAGCGCCGTTATGATGCTGTGATCGTGTTCGACGGCGCGGGCAACGTTTCGGCGGATCGGCCCAACCTCCCGCAGGCGGGCGTGCGCATCGAGTTCTCGCCCACAGGTGTATCTGCGGACACGGTGGTGCAGCGCCTGTGCATCGAGGCGCGCGAGGCGGGACGTGCGTGCTCGGTGGTGACGAGCGACGGTACCATTCAGGCGACGGTCATGGGCAAGGGTGTCACGCGTATTTCGGCGAGAATGCTCGTAGACGAGATTCGCTCGATCGATGCCGATGTGGCCGAGGCAGAGGAGGCGCCGCAGGTGAAGCTCACGCTCGGCAGCCGTCTTTCGCCCGAAGCTTTGGCCAAACTCGAAGCCCTGCGCAATCGCGGGTAGCCGGACGCGAGCAACCGCTGACGTGCGATGCGAAATTCCCTCTGTCCTGATTTCGCATGCTTGCGCGGTTGGCGCACTTTCAGTATCCTGAACAAGCTAGACGCCAGCGTGGCTCAACGGTAGAGCAGCTGATTTGTAATCAGCGGGTTGCGGGTTCGATTCCTGTCGCTGGCTCCAGAAGCATGAGAAGCCCGGTGCCCTCGCGGTGCCGGGCTTTTTGCTGCCGCGCAATAGGAACGAGTTCGGTTGCGGACTTTCTGGTGAGATGTAGTTGCCCTCCGCGCCGCCGGCCGAGATTCAGACACCGCCGGCGCCGCCGGGCGACATTCGGACGCTCGCCGCGCTTTCGGGCCGGATTCGGACGCTAGCTGGCTTCTCGGGCGACAATCGGACGCTCGGAGGCCTCTGAGCGTACGAAACCCGCCCGAAGACGGCGTTTGTGTCCGAAACCCGCCCGAGTTTCGAGACGAGACGGTTGTGCCGGGTGCATGAGACAGTTGTGCCGGGTGAAACTGTCTCACGCGCGAACTGAAGCGCCAAGAGACGTGCAAAACGGACCCGTCCCATATGGCACCACCATTTGGCACCATTTGGCGCACTAATCTACCTGCGAAGATTATTTCGAAAAAGCTCTTGAAAGATGTTGAAGGCTGAGTTCGCCTGCCGGGAGGGCTTCTCCGACCTTCGCGGCCTCCAGATCAAGCTGTCAGACTACGCTCACTGGCACAACAACTTCAGGATCCGCTCGACGATCGGCCACGTGAGCCCCGTGGAGTTCAGGAAGGCGGGGCCGACCCCACCCTCCCCGGGGTTTCCGCTGGTCGCGGGGTTGGAGTTCAGGAAGGCGGGGCCGGCCCTCTCGAAACCGTCTTAATAGGTGTTGCGGATTCACTCTTTCCAGCCCCCGAGGGACTATGGTTCCCGGACTCATCGCGACATGTCTCGCTGAGTCTTGGGGATGTCTCGCTGAGGTTAGAAATCAACGTGGAGATCAACGTTCCAATCAAATTCAAAAAAAGTTCTTGACGGTGTTATAGAACGGCGCATAATAGGGCATACACCGATTGCATCCGTACATACCATTGATGCATTCGATGGTTCCCGAGAGTGGGGGTTGGGATCCCCTAGCACATCAAGTTCAGGTTTCAGCGTGTGAGAGGTAAAACAGTGTCTAGCAATCAATTCAACAAGTAAATAGAAGCTGTCTAGTCCGTTGGTAAGCCTCCCTAGGCGGAGCTGTCTCTATTCGAGACATCTGCGTCTGTGGATGTTCGCTACCCTCCTGCTCGCATTGGCGTGGTCGTTCCTGCGCTCGGCGAGGTACCCGGGGGAGCAGTAGCTTGACAGCCGTATTTGCTGTGCCATCTCGTGCAGCCGGAGCGCACACAAGGTGCGCCTGGCTCCCCGGTGAGCGCGTCCAGAACGCGCCACGACCCGGGGAGGGGAGCCTAACGTGGGGCGATGATCTTGCACGAGAGGGCGCGGCAACTATCTGCTCGGTGGCAGCAGCCACAAGGAACGACAGCGGCGGCAACACGTGCCGCGTCGGCGCACGAGCGTCGAACACCGGGCATTTCCGTAAAACAAGCAATCAAAAACGGTTGCAGCAACCACGTGAAGCGAGCCGCAGGGTAATTCATCCGCAAGCGGCTCTGCCGGGCGACCCCGCATGCACCACGCTTGCCGGGGCAGCTCAGAGCACCTGTGAGGCCCAGACCGCCAGCAACGCGCTTGCTGGAGTGCGCTTGGGACACTCGACGAGCATCCGCGGCAATGAGGAGGGAAACCTGTGAGCAAGAACGACAAGCATGCGATCCCCGAGCTTCCGAACGACATGGTGTGCGTGATGCCGGACCGCAAGGAGACCACGCGCTGGGATGCCTGGGCGAGCCTCGTCCGCTACCGGGCGCTTCGGGCGGCTCGCCCTGAGCTCTCATCGGACTACGAGGGTCTTCCCTTTGTTTGGCTGCCCTTGGGCGAGAACCCCTATCGTGATCTCGCCTATGGGGGAGAGTCGCTTTGCACCGCCGCCGCCGATTACGGCGAGAAGCTCTGGGAATATGGTCGCGCGCTCGATTTGGACGATTATCAAGAGGGGCACGGCGATGAGAAGGGTAAGAACCTGAGCTCCTATGCCCACGCGTTCTATCGGGAACATCGACGCGAAGGGAACCCTGGCCTTTCGCCCGCGCTCGAGGCATTCGAGCATGAGGGCCTGGGAAACGACGCCGCCTTGGCCGCGTTTACGAAGGCGCTGCGCCGCGCCCAAGAAGGGGCTCGTGAAAAGGCGGCCGGCGCAGAAGACGGGGCAGAGGACGCGCTCGCGCGACGCATCGCCGATTTCGTGCGCCGGCACCGCCCACTCCTCCGCAGCTCCTCCGAGAAGGTCTCGCTTTGGCCTGCCGCATCGTTTGGCCTGAGCAATCTCTTGCAATGCCCGCTGAGCGTGTCGCTTGACGACCTGCTCGAGGAATGCGGGCAAGAAACGAACCTCGGGGCCCACCTCGCCGCTTTTCTACAAGCATACGATTCGTTTGTGCAGGAGCATCGCTCGTATCTCGCGCTCATGCGTTCCGTGCAAGGGGCGTGTGAACGGGCCACTCTGCGCCAGGCGAATCCGCTGGAAGATCAAGACGACTGCTTCTACGCCGAGTACCCCCGGTACCACGCGATGTGGGAGCATGCCATGGCATGGTGCGGGGACGACGTTCGGGAAGACGAGGAGACAGACGCGATCGGCGAGCTGTACGCCAAGCGGTATGAGCTCGCCCGGTTCGAGCTCAAGCGGCTTGCGGAGCTCCTGGACCAGCTGGATCACTACGAGGCGGAGCATCCCGGTGTAGCCGAGACCTATTACGGCACATTCGGAGATCCCGAGTGGTGTCTCAGGTGCATCTATGGGGCCGTGTGCTGTCGCGCGTGCTGCAAAGACATCGCCTGGGACGAGCCGGAGGAGGAACAGGCGCGTGAGGAGGAACAGGCGCATGGGCAGGAGCGATCGCCCGAGCAGGAGCAGGCAGCAAGAGAGGCGACCTGGCTCGTCAATCTGCTCAATAGCACCTATAAGGCCGATCGAACGCTCCGGCTCATCTTGAACCACGAGGAGGAGCTCGAGTCGGAATTCCAACAGGTCGATGTTGAGACCCCCTATGGTACCTGGCAACGCATCTCGCTCGCCGCAGCTCGGGCTAAGCGATTGAAGGCGTGGTGGAATCTGGGGAACTTCGCACTCAGCCACCCGGAGGCTGCGTCGAGGCCGCTGTTCGCGGCGGGCGAATACCGCGATCGCCTCAACCGCGCGATAGCGTTTGCCCAGCACCAGGAGCCCAACGTTACCGATGGAATGCGCATTTGCTCCGTCGCCGTAATCGATGAGTGGTGATGCAGCCGGAATGCAGCCGTCAAGGCATGAGCCTGCCACAGGAAAGCACAAGAGAAGGGGAGAGCATGTTTTGTAAGGAGCAGACCGTCCTGGCGCAACGCATTCGCGCCGCGTACGAGCAGACCGTCGACACCGTCTACCTCGAGGCGACCGTGAGGAGCTTTTCGTCGATCGCGCTCGGCGACTACATCCCCGAGCGCATGCAGCAGGAGCGCGAGGATTGCGTGCAGGTCCTCGGCTCGCTGCACCTCGACGCCTGCAGCCCGTCTGTAAAACCCGCGCCGGATCCCTTGCAGCAGACGGTGGGCCACCTCTGCTATGTGCTCGCGATGCTCGAGCGGGAACACCAGGGCGCGGCCGCCGAGACGCCCGAGACCCAGCTGGATGAGCGCACGGAAAAGCTGTACTGCGTGCTTGCGGCACCCCTCATGCGCATCGCCCGGCAGCATGCGCAACGTCGTGGGCGGGCGTCGAAGTTCCTTCAGAGCATGGGGCTTTCCGAACGCTCCGGCGAACGCACGGAAGATTTGCTCCATTTCTCTCATCGCAGGTACAACGAGCAGGTGCTCCGACTTGCTTTGGGAGGTGCGCAGCTGCGAGCCTTCATCGATGTGGCGCACATTCTGCAGGCTCGGGCGATTGCGCAGACGGCACTCGATATGGCCGCTTCCAGCCCCTCCGATGTGCTGGATGCCTTTCAGGACGGCACATGGAGCTCGGCGGCCGATTCCGAGCCGCATGCTCTGGTGACCGAAGGCGAGATCGAAATAGCGCTTATCCAGTGCGAGTCTGAGATCGGCACGCTTGACGACATGCTGGCAGGGTGCTTGGGCGACAAAGATCGCGCTCAGGATACAGACGCCATGCGCGCCGTGCTCCGCTATGCGCTTGTACTGCCGTTCGCCTCGGCATATCGCGCCGGGGCGCTCGATGCAAGCGCATGCCGCGCCTCGTCATTGAGCTTTGCGGGTCCGGTTCTTGCCCAGCGCTTGAGCGATATCCAGAGCTCCGCGGCGAACAGCAGGGGATAGAAAGAGAGGCCCATGGAAGAGAGCAGCTTCAACATGAACGAGGAGACGGTGATGGCGAGGAGCATCCAGAGCAGCAACGATCGCGAGCGGTATCGCAGCGAGACCATCCTGGGCCGGGGGCGCACGCTCTCGACGGACATCTTCGAGACGGGCATCAACAACAACATGCTCGTCATCGGGCCGTCGGGGTCGGGCAAGACGCGCAACGTCCTCAAACCCAACCTGCTCCAGATGGGGTCGAGTTTCATCGTGCTCGACACAAAGGGGACGCTCTGCCGCGAGGTGGGGCCGGAATTGGTCGAGCATGGGTACCGCGTAGAATACCTCGACTTCGCAAATCTATCGGGGGACCAGGACTTTCTGCCCGAAGGCATCAGCCGCGTGGGCTACGATCCCCTGGCGTTCATCCGCACAACCGAGCGAGACGGCAGGGTGGTGCCCAACCAGCAGGACATCATCTCGGTGGCAC
>NZ_CEWCAA010000056.1:0-12475 GCF_982429025.1 Enorma sp. | reverse complement strand
CCGCCGTTATGTCGAGAACCGCATGCGCACGAAATTCGGCTTCGAGGGAACGCCCATCCGCCTCCATTTCCGTGCCAAGAGCAACAAGGAGGCGTAAATGGACAGCGCCAACACCTCGGCTGTGCTCGCCACGGCTATCACGATAATCGTCTCCTACCTTATCTGCGGTATTCCCTTCGGCAAGATCCTCGTCGGGTTGATGAGCCATAAAGACATCCAGAAGGAGGGCTCCGGCAACATCGGCACCACCAACGCCCTGCGCGTGGGAGGTCCCAAGGTTGCCGCGCTCACGCTTGCGTTCGACCTCCTCAAGGGCATGGTGTGCGTCATCGTCTTCCGCGATGTGGTGTATGCGGGAAGCTCCTGGAGTGCCAGCTCGACCGTTTCCTACCCGCTCCTGGTCGCGCTCGTGGCGCTTGCATGCCTCTACGGGCACATCTTCTCGCCCTACCTCAAGTTCCACGGCGGCAAGGGCATCGCCACGGGCGTCGGCATCCTCTTCGGCTTCTATTGGCCACTCGCCCTTATCCATCTTGCCATCTTCATCGTACTCGTTGCAATCACGCGCTACGTCTCGGTTGGCTCGATCGTCACCGCGGCGCTCGTGCCCTTCACCGTATTTCTCACGCAACCGGGTATCCCTCTGCCCGCCCTCGCTGTCTGGGCGATTCTGGGGTGGTCCGTTGTTTTCGCCCACCGCGGCAATATCGCGCGCTTGCGGGCGGGCACCGAGAACAAGCTGTCCTTCGGGTCGAAGAAAGGGGAGCGCTAGATGAAGATTGCCGTCATTGGTGCCGGTTCATGGGGGACCGCCATCTCGGGTGTCGCTGCCGCAAAGGCAGGCGAGGTCATGCTTTGGTCGCACGACGAGCCTGTGCCGCCGAGCATAAACGAGCGACACGTGAATCCGCTCTACCTGACCGACTACACGCTTCCGGAAAACGTCAGCGCCACCTGCTCCTTCGAGGAGGCGCTTGCAGGAGCTGCTGGGGCAATCGTTGTGGTTCCCTCGCCCTTCATACGCGCCACTATTCGTTCCGCCGCACGCTACGTCGCCGATGACCTACCCATCCTCTGCCTCACCAAGGGCATTGAACCCCATACGGGCAAGCTCATGCACGAGGTCATCGCTGAAGAGCTCGGCCGCCCGGAGCGCATCGCGGCGCTCACGGGCCCCAACCACGCCGAAGAGATCTGCCGAGGCAAGGTCGCAGCCGCCGTCATCGCATCCGAGACGCCTCAGGTGGGGGAGTTCTTCAAAGAGCTCCTCATCTCACCCTCATTCAGGCTGTACGCCTCGAACGATATGATCGGTATCGAGACATGCGGTGCGGTGAAAAACGTCATCGCCATCGCCTGCGGTATCGCAGCGGGCGCCGGCTATGGCGACAACACGCTCGCACTCATCATGACGCGCGGCCTCGCCGAGATCAGCCGTATCGTGTGCGCGCGCGGCGGAGACCCCATGACCTGCATGGGTTTGGCCGGTATGGGCGATCTCGTGGCTACGTGCACATCGCCCCATTCACGTAACCGCTCCTTCGGCGTCGCCTTTGCCGGCGGGGAATCCCTTGAGCACTACCAGGAGCGCACCCATATGATCGTAGAGGGCGCTGCGGCGGTGCAGAGCACAGCTGAGCTCGCGCGCTCGCTCGGTGTCGATTCGCCCATCACCTTCGTGCTCGAATCGCTGCTCTACAACAACATGACGCTCGACGAAGCCCTGAACACCCTCATGGGGCGCGTGCCCACCGAAGAGTTCTATGGGCTCGACCGCGACTGACGTACCTGCATCTAACTCCACACCAAAGGGGCTTTCCATGGGAACACTTGCACGCATCGCACCCTCGATTCTCTCGGCCGACTTCGCACACCTCGCTCGAGACCTCGATCGCATCTCGAATGCCGACTTTATCCATGTCGACGTCATGGACGGCCACTTCACGGGCAATCTCACCTTTGGCCCTGGTATGGTCGCCGCCTGCAAGCGCTCGACCGACGTACCGCTCGATGTTCACATGATGGTCTCGAACCCCGATGAGACGATTGGATGGTACGTGGAGGCGGGCGCCGATATGATCACCGTTCACGCCGAAGCTTCCACGCACCTCCATCGCACGGTGACGTACCTCAAGGAACACGGCGTCAAGGCAGGAGCCGTCCTCAATCCCGCCACGCCGGTCGGCGTGCTCGAAGACATCCTGCCCGAACTCGACATGGTCCTCGTCATGAGCGTTAACCCCGGTTTCGGAGGACAGCGCTTCATCGAGGGCACGTATGCCAAGCTCGATCGCCTGCAGGCGCTCTGCCGGGCAGTCGGCGCCCATCCGCTTATCGAAGTGGACGGAGGCATCTCTTCCGCCAATATCGAGGATGTCGCTCGCCACGGGGCTGACGTGTTCGTTGCCGGCTCTGCCGTCTTCGGGTCGAGCGACCCGGCAGCTGAGGTCCAGCGCCTTCGCGCGCTCGCGCAAAGCGGCATCGCCGCTGCGGAGGCGGATGCCGCATGAACGTGGCGCCGATGCGCCTCGTGAACCTTGATTATGCTGCCTCGACCCCGTTACGGCCCGAGGCTATCGAGGCGATGCGGGCCTATGATATCTCCGAGATAGCGGGTGCGAATCCAAACTCGCTCCATACGCTTGGCAGGCGCGCCGCTCAGGCGCTCGATGCAGCCCGTCGAGACATCGCACGCTCGCTGGGTACCGGTGTGCGCCCTGCTGAGGTCGTCTTCACGAACGGTGGAACGGAAGCCGATGCGCTCGCGCTCTTCGGTATCGCCGAGGGCGCCCGCTCGCGTGACCACGGACGAACCAGGGTCATCACCTCCGCCATCGAGCACGAGGCGATCCTCGATAACCTCGCACAGCTCAAACGGCGCGGCTTCACCGTCGATATCCTAAAGCCTGGAACCCACGGGGCCATCGAACCCGGCACCCTCGATGCCGTCATGGGCGATGATGTGGCGCTTGTGAGCATCATGTTCGCGAATAACGAGACGGGAGCCGTCCAGCCAGTCGGAGAACTTGCCCAGATCGCCCACAGTCATGGAGCGTATTTCCACACCGACGCCATACAGGGATACCTCCATGCCCCGATCGATGTGTCAGTTCTTAGGGTTGATGCGCTTTCCCTTGCTGGTCATAAGGTAGGCGCGTCCGTAGCGAGCGGAGCGCTGTACCTTAGAAGGGGAGTGCCCTTCGAGCCCCTCATTCGCGGCGGTGGCCAAGAGGCGGGAAGACGCGCCGGAACGCAGGATGTCCGCTCGGCACTTGGTCTTGCAGCCGTGGCGCGAACGCTTTCTCCGCGCCTCGATGAAGACCACGCGCGCGTGCTTTCCCTTTCAGGGCGCCTCTACGAGCGATTGCTTGAGAGCCCGCGCATTCACGCCACCTTGCCCGACCTTGTGCATACAGACCGGCTCCCAGGGATTGTATCCATCCTGGTCGATGGATGTGAATCGGAGGAGCTCATATTGCAGCTCGATGTTCGTGGCTTCTGCGTCTCGGCTGGGTCTGCCTGCTCGAGCGGATCCACGGATGCGAGCCACGTGCTCACCGCCATGGGGATTCCCCGCGAACGCGCGGCGGGGTCGCTCCGCATCTCGTTCGACGATCGCGTGCGAGAGCAGGATCTTGA
This sequence comes from Enorma sp., assembly GCF_982429025.1. Classification (NCBI taxonomy): domain Bacteria; kingdom Bacillati; phylum Actinomycetota; class Coriobacteriia; order Coriobacteriales; family Coriobacteriaceae; genus Enorma; species Enorma sp. The sequence goes on along the minus strand of NZ_CEWCAA010000056.1, from coordinate 8,836 downwards.
CGCCTTCGCCGATGCGCTCCTCGACCTTACTGGAGGTGCCGACTCATGAAGGTCTGCGAACTAGAGCGCTCGCTCTTCGAGTCGTTCCCGAAAGAAGATGCTGAAAGCTGGGACCACGTCGGACTCTCCGTGGGCGATCCCGACTCCGCAGTGGGCCACGTCCTCGTTGCGCTCGACGCCACAGCCAACATGGTCAGGCGTGCTTATGACGCCGGCGCCAATGTGCTGCTCGCACACCATCCGGTCTATATCGCAGCACCCGATGTCTTCGTTCCGAGAGCCGGGTCCCACCCTCAGGCTGCTGCCGCTGTCTTCGAGGCGGCTCGTCTCGGTGTGAGCGTCTTGTCGTTCCATACGAACCTCGATCGCTCCCGGGCCGCGCAAGAGCTGCTGCCGAGGCTCATGGGGCTTGAAGCTCAATGTTCACTCGAGCACCCTGAAAGCCTCGGCTCTCCTGGACTTGGCTCGATTGCTGCGATTCCGGACCGTCTGACCCTCCAAGAGCTTGCGCAGCGTGCCGCACAGGCCTTTGATACCGCTCCGCGTGTCTGGGGAGACCGCGATACGCCGATTTCAAGCTGCGCGTTTCTCGGAGGAAGCCTCGGTGATTTAGGTGAATCTGCCCTCAAATGCGGAGCCGATGCGATTATCTGCGGTGAGGCCGGATACCATGTATGCCAAGACCTTGCCGCGCGCGGGATGGGCATCATCTTGTTGGGACACGATGCGAGCGAAACGCCCTTCACCCGCATCCTCGCTGAGGCCGCGACGCGAGCCGGCGTACCCTCGGACTCAATTCAGATCGCAGATCCGCCGCGTCAATGGTGGACGATAGAAGGAGGACGTTCATGAGCAACGGAGAGAACCTGCTCAGCCTACAAGAAGTTGACATCGAGCTCTCGCAGCTCAAGGACAAGCTCGCGCAGCTCCCCGAGCTTAAGGACCTCGCCAAGAAGCGCCGCGCGCTTGCCGCAGCAAAAGAGGAGCTCTTGAAAGTCGTCGCCCTGCGCAAAGACGCCGAGACAGACCTCGCCGATCTCGCAGAGGAGGAGGCGGAGTACCGCCGTCGCGTCGACGAGGCACAGAAGTCAGTGGATTCTAGCGATTACCATCGCGTTCAGAATCTTGAGATTGAGCTTTCAAACCTTGCCAAATGGCTTGACAAGGTTGCCTTCGACCAGCGTAGCTGCACCACGAGGCTCGAGGAGGCCACCGCGCGGGAGCAGAAGGGCCGCGAGTTTATCGAAAAACTCGAAGCTGCCATCATCAGGAGCGGACAGGCTGCGCGCGTCGCGGCCACCGACCTACAAAACGATATCGCCGAGCTTGAGCGCCGCCGTGAAAAGCTCACCCGTCAGCTTCCCGATTCCCTGCACGAAGCCTATACCGTCGCTAGCAAGCAATTCCGTGGGCTTGGCGTGGAAAAGTTGGAGGGAAGCACGCCATCGCTCTGCCGTATGGCACTCACGGAGGCTTCGCTGAACGAGGTCAAGCGAACGAAGGGCGTTACTACCTGCCCCTATTGCCACCGTATCCTTATCGTCGACGAGGGTGACCGGAAATGAGCGGTCGCGCCGAGGGTCGCTGCGTCCTAGTCTGTGTTACCGGCTGCATCGCCGCCTACAAAGCATGCGAGCTCGTACGCATCCTCCAAAAGGAGGGCGCACGGGTTAAGGTGCTCATGTCCGAGCATGCCACGCAATTCATAGGACCCACCACCTTCAGAGCTCTGACCCATGAGAAAGTTGCCATCGGGCTCTTCGATGACCCCTCTGACCCCATCCACCATGTCTCGCTCGCCAAAGAGGCTGATTGCATCGTCGTAGCGCCCGCAACGGCGAATATCATCGCCAAGATGGCCCACGGGATCGCCGACGACCTCATGTCGACAACGCTTCTCGCTGCAACGGGGCCCATCGTCGTTGCGCCCGCGATGAATGTGAATATGTGGAAAGCCGCTGCTACCCAAGAGAATGTCCGCACGATACGCGCGCGCGGCGTTCGCATCGTAGGGCCCGGTAGGGGATACCTCGCATGCGGCGACGTTGATGAAGGGCGCCTGACCGAGGTCTCTGAGATCGCCGACGCCGTCATCTGCGAACTCGGCGCCACGGATGCGCTCGCTGGGGAACGTATCGTCATCACGGCGGGCGGAACCCATGAACCGATCGATCCGGTTCGCTACATCGGCAACCGGTCATCAGGCAAGATGGGCGTTGCCCTCGCTCGTGAAGCTCGTGCTATGGGAGCGCACGTCACGCTTGTTCTCGGACCCGCCACCGAGCCCGCGCCAGCAGGCGTCGATGTTGTTCCCGTGGAAACGGCAGCCCAGATGCTTGAAGCCACGCAGGCAGCGTTCTCCCGTGCCACCATGCTTATCTGCGCTGCGGCCGTGGCGGACTATCGGCCCGCTAAGCCAGCCAACCGAAAGCTCAAGAAGGGCATCGACGAGCTCGAATCCATTCAACTCGAGCAAACCGATGACATCCTCGCTCGGCTCTCGCACGATCGTGGCGATCGCATCGTCATCGGATTCGCCGCCGAAACCGGAAACCCCATCGACTATGCGCAACAAAAGCTCGTACGCAAGGGATGCGACGCCATCGTTGCCAACGATGTGTCGCGCTCCGATTCCGGCTTCGGGAGCGATACGAATAAGGCCTGGTGGATCACCGCCCACGCGACCGAGGAACTCCCGCTGCTCAGCAAATCCGAACTTGCTCGCACCCTGCTCATTCGTGCGCACGATTTGAGGTCATAAAAATTTCTCTTGCACAAACCGCAAGAGTTGAGTAAAGTATCTTTTGCTGTCGCAGAGATGGCAACACTTCGGGACGTGGCGCAGCTTGGTAGCGCACTTGACTGGGGGTCAAGGGGTCGCTGGTTCGAATCCAGTCGTCCCGACCAGAAGGTTCGGAGGCGTCGAGAATATCTCGACGCCTCTTTTTTTTGAGAAACCCCAAGGGGTTATCTCGCGTTCGGTTGGGTATCATGCTGTAGTGTGAACGCATCCGAATAGGGACTAGAGGAGAATCGTGGGCCTCAGAAAGAAGATCAAACGGGAGCTGATCGGCACCCCAGACTATCCCTCGAACCAGATCTTCACCATCTCCAACTTCATCACCGTTCTTCGCCTTATCCTCACGTTCGTCTTTTTGTATTTATTCGTCATGGATGTCAACCGCTATGTCGCGCTCGTCATCTATGCGGTCGCCGCGAGCACGGACTGGTTGGATGGCGCCATTGCACGCAAAACGCGCACGGTGAGCTGGCTTGGCAAGATGATGGACCCCGTCGTTGACCGGGCGCTTCTTTTTACCGGCGTCATCGGCCTCGTGGCGCGCGGAGAGCTTCCCATCTGGGTCTGCATCGTCATCATCTTGCGCGACGTCTATCTTGCCTGCGGCAATGCCGTCGTACGGCGGTACCACAAACGACCGATCGACGTGGTGTACACCGGAAAGGCCGCTACCGCGCTTCTCATGACCGGCTTCTCTTTCATGCTTCTCGGTTTGCCAAAAATCGGCGGCATCGGCGTTCTCGGCACGTTCTCGGAAGCGTTCCCCGGCCTCGATGCCCGCGAGGTTCCCTTAGGGATATTCTTCGTGTATGTTGGCGTGATCTTCTCCTTGCTCACCGCAGTCATCTATACCGTAAAGGGATACCGAGCCTCGAAGCACGCCATCGAGCATCCTGAGGAGGAGGACGTGGACTTCCTCAACCCGGAAATTGAAGAGGCTGATGGGGCTTCTGGAGCTTCTTGAGTCGCCCGTGAATCTCAACGCGCGCTAGGGTAGAATGAAAGTGCCTTTGCGATGTATTAAACCGGAAACGATTCCGGATCCGTATGTGATAGGGGTTTCCATGGCAGGACTTGGCACAGATTCCACGCGCGTGTTTCGCATGCCCATAGACGATGCAACCGCCCCCGACCTCATGAAGAGCACTAAGATCGTCAATCCGGTGATCTCCATTATCAAGGGGCCCCAAACGGGCAACACCTTCGAGATCACCGCTCCTGAGACCTCGGTCGGGCGCGATCCCGCCAACGCCATCTTCCTGAACGACATGACGGTCTCCCGCTCCCACGCTAAGATCGTGCGCACGCCACTAGGCACCACGATTGAAGATCTGGGCTCACTTAACGGCACTTGGGTCGATGGCGCCATCGTCAACTCTGCTCCGCTCCACGACGGCTCCTCGGTTCAGATCGGCACGTTCACGCTCATCTACCACGAGAGCAGCCCGGAGCGCATCGAAACGGGTGAGTAGCTTTGGCTGAGCGCAGCTATCTGAGCATCGGCCAAGTCGTTAACCTACTACGCGGCACGTATCCCGACCTCTCCAATTCGAAAATTCGATTCCTTGAAGACGAAGGGCTCATCACTCCTCACCGCACGCCCAAGGGGTATCGCCAGTACTCCATGGATGATGTAGAGCGGCTTGAGGTCATCCTGCATCTTCAGAAGACGCGCTATATGCCGCTGAACGTCATCAAGCAAAGGCTCGAAAGCGCCGACGATCTGCACACCCTTGCCTACGAAGTCGGCCTTTTGTCCGATGTTCCCATGAAGACGCAGCCTAAGGAAACCAAGCAGAAGCTTCATCCCCTTGAGGATGTTCCGGACTTACTGGGCGTTAGCATCTCCTTCGTGCGCTCCCTCGCACAGAACGATCTTGTGCGCATCATCAAGAGCCCGAAGAATCGCGAGCTTATCGATGGAAGCGATTTCGAGATTATTCGCTATTGCGATGAGCTTTCGCGTTTTCATATCGAACCTCGGAACCTCCGTCAATACGTCGTGTCCGCCAACCGCGAATCGACGATGTTCGAGCAGGTCCTTGTAGGCATGCTTGGTCTCGATGACAGCGACGAGGACCGCAGCGCAAAGCTGGAGCGCGCCTTCAAGAAGCTGCACGACCTCACCGACGGCCTTCATACCGCCCTCTTGAAGGGCCGCGTGTTCGAGTCGCTCAATGCCGTAGTCAAGGATGCCGACGTGGATTCCATCGATGATGAGCTGGCTCGAGCGGAGGCTTCACGCGAGTCCAAGAGAAACGCTGGCGACGCGGCTTCGCGCACTGAATCGACCAATCGCACCGGTACGCTTACCGATGCTCCCATCTCCCAAGAAGCAACCTCATCTCGTCGCACATCTCGCGTCGTCAAACGCGCGCGTTAGCGTATCACTATTATCTGTAGAGGAGCCCTTATGCCTGAGACCGCCGCAACTGACTTCGACTTCGAATCGTATATCACCGACATTCCCGACTACCCGGAGCCAGGCGTTGTCTTTAAGGACATCACACCGCTTTTCGCCGACGCCAATGCGATGCGACAGGCTATCACCGCGCTTGCCGACCACTTTCACGGTAGGGGAGTGACGAAGGTCATCGGCCCCGAGGCTCGTGGCTTTATGGTAGGCGTTCCCGTAGCGCTTGAACTCGGCGCGGGCTTCATCCCCGCACGTAAGCCCGGAAAGCTTCCGCGCGAGACCGTGTCCATCAGCTACGAACTCGAATACGGCACCGATACGCTCGAGATCCACGCGGATGCCCTTGAGCCCGGCGATCGCGTCCTTATCATCGATGACCTCGTTGCCACCGGTGGTACCGTTGCGGCGACAGGCAAGCTTGTCCAGAACATGGATGCCGAGCTGATCGGATATGGCTGCATCCTTGAGCTCGCATTCCTGAATCCTCGTGACGCCCTCGCCGCATCCGGCGACCAAGAGCTCTTCAGCTTGGTCAAGGTTTCTTAAGGGCCTGCAAACGGGGTGGCGCCTGAAGTTCAGCGGATAATCTGAACTAAGGGGCTATTCCGAGCCTTCATATCCGATATAGTGCAGATAACCTAGCAGATAGGCCTTCGCGGCAAACGCCGTGACTGCATTTCGAACGAGAAGCGATTCCCTGGTAACATGCGTCGCCGAATCCGGTTGGGGAGTCGCATCGATCGAGAATGCGGAACGCACGGCGTTTTCCAGTTCCACGGCGACATAATCGAAAGCAACGTCGACCATATAGGATACCCGCTGAATCTTAAAGAGCGTCGCAATCGCTTGAATCGACAGTACCTGCTTGAAAATGCAGATTACGAGCAGGCGAGCTACGTGCTCACGGTTGTAGAGCTTTTTAACCGGCGCCGCAATAAGGCCTGCCTTCACATAGTTATTAACCATAGAAGGTGTCAGGAGCTCGCCATCGATGCAGGTGCCAAGCGGGCTCAGCGTCTGCTCGACGATACCGATGACCTGATCTCGATAGAGGCCAACTGTGGGGAGATCCTCGAAACGAGGCATCTTGAAATCAACAAGGGCCGATGCTATTGAAGAAGTGAGATAGGCATCGGGAAGAACTGTCGGCTTGATATCTTCCTGGGTGATTGCTCGACCGTGTTCATTCATGGGGATTACCGATTTCTGCGCCGTCATTGCGTCCTCCATACCACGCACGTTCCACTGAGCATATAAATTACCTACCTAACACGGTACCAACCACATGATACTCTCATTGCTTTTAAAACTATGTCATCTTGTTTTAGAAACCATCTGTTTCACCATTTCGATACGGGAGCACGTATAATACAGATAGGTTCGGTACCGTCGAAGGGACCTACACGATGAGTTGGGCACTTATAGCAGATTCCAGTTGCAACCTCCGTGGCTACACGCCATCTGCCCCAGATACCATATACCGTTTCGCGCCGCTCAAGGTCAACGTAGGCGGCCAGGAATATATCGATGACGAGGCACTCGATGTAGCCGAGCTCAACCGCCGTGTCGCTGCCGAGGAATCGGCCACATCGAGCGCATGCCCGAGCGTAGGGGAATGGGCCGACCGCTTCCGCTCAGCCGACAACGTGATTGCCATTACGATTTCCGCGAATCTCTCGGGTAGCTATGAGGCAGCCATCATGGCACGTGACCTCGTGCTTGAAGAGGACGGATCCCGCAATATCTTCATCGTGAACTCCCGTGCAGCAGGCGGCAAGCTCGAGCTATTGATCGTGGCATTAGATAGGTACCTAACTGAACATCCCGATGCCACCTTCAACGAGGTAACCGCGTATATCTGCAATGTAGAGCAGTCTTCGACGGTCTTATTCCTGCTCTCGAGCTACGAAAACCTTGCCAAGGCGGGCCGCATGCCCAAGGTTGCCGGCATGCTTGCCAACAAGCTCAATATCCGCATGCTCGGAACCGCGAGCAGCGAGGGCACTATCAAGGTCCTTGGTCCCGCACGAAGCCAGAAGAAGGCATTCGAAAAGATCATTGGATCCATGCGGGAAGACGGGTTCCAAGGCGGCGACGTATTCATCGACCATGTCTTCAACGAAAAAGCAGCGGAGGACCTCGCGTCTCGCATTACCGCCGAATGGCCGACTGCGAAGGCAACCATTCTTCCATGTGGAGGCCTGTGCTCGTACTACGCAGAGACCGATGGTCTCATCATAGGGTACGGTTGGTAGGAACATCGGCCCATAAGCCGAAGACAACAGCATCCGCAACGATAGATGTCTTTTGCCATAACTAATTCCACCCATGCAAACGGGCGCGCTGCAAAGAATGCAGGGCGCCCGTATTGTTGTAATCCGATTAACTCGACCATTCCGTCAAGGCAGAATCAAAGCGTGGCCACATCAGAGGGTTATAGGACAAAAAGTGTGTCCGCTTCAGAGGTGTCGACGCAGGTCGGCACCTCTTTTTCGTCCGTTTAAATCTCCGCGGTGGATTTAACCACTCGGACAGAAAGTGTGTCTGGAATCGTCATCGCCCTGCAGGTAGATGCCGGAAAATCATGCCGTTAAATTCCCGATTTCCAAGGAGCTCGAGATGAAGGCGGTCAGGTGCCCCTCCTGCGGGGCGGCGATGAAGAGGAACGGGAGGACCGGAGCCGGATCCCAGAGGTGGAGGTGCCGGGCGTGCGGGGCGTCGACCACGGTCTCGTACGACGACACCGCCGCGAGGCTCGAGGAGTTCCTGGCATGGCTCATGTCGAAGGACACCCAGCTCTCGATGCCCGGGCAGGGGCGCACGTTCAGGAGGAGGACCGCCGAGTTCTGGCGCGTCTGGCCCATGCCCGAGCCGACGGGCGAGGCCCACCGGGTGCTCTTCGTCGACGGGATCTGGCTGTCCCGCGACCTCGTGGTGCTGATCGCCCACGACGGGGAGCACGTGGTGTCGTGGTACATGGCGCAGGCGGAGACCTCGAGGGCCTGGGAGGCGCTGATGGCGCCCATCCCGGCGCCGGACGTCGTGGTATGCGACGGCGGGACCGGGTTCGAGAAGGCGAGGCGGCGCGCCTGGCCGGGCGCGCGGGTCCAGAGGTGCCTCTTCCACGCGTTCTGCCAGGTGAGGCGCTATACCACCTCGCGCCCGAGGCTCCAGGCCGGGCGGGAGCTCTACGCCCTGGCCGTCGAGCTCATGCACCTCGAGACCCTTCGGCAGGCCGAATGGTGGGTCGAGCGCTACCTGCAGTGGTGCGGGTTCTGGGCGGACTTCCTCGAGGACGTCTCCTACGTCGACGGGAGGCGCCAGTTCACGCACGAGAGGCTCAGGAGGGCGAGGTCGTCGCTCTCTCGGCTGGTGAGCGCGGGCACGCTCTTCACCTACCTGGACCCGACCCTGGCCGCGGATGGGCCGCTGCCCAGGACGAACAACCCGATCGAGGGCGGCGTCAACGCGCGGCTGCGGGACATGCTCAGGAACCACCGCGGGCTGTCGCTCATGCGCAGGGTCAAGGCGGTGTTCTGGTGGTGCTACCTGCACACGGAGTCGCCTGTGTTTGGTCAAGTCTTCTTTTTTGAAATGGGCATGCGCTTCTTTCGGGTTCG
>NZ_CEWCAA010000055.1:0-12612 GCF_982429025.1 Enorma sp. | reverse complement strand
GGTTGCGGTGAGCGAGGGCCCTGGCGAGGGCGTGCTTCAAAAGGTCGAGACCCCGGGGCTGGGAACCATCGAAGCGGTCTCGAAGTTCTTCGGATTCCCGGAAAACGGAACGCGCAAGTCCCTCGCGCTCATCGACGGCGAGGGCAAGCCCGTCGTCGCCATCGTGCCGGGCGACCACGAGCTCAACGAGATCAAGGCCGGCAAGCTCTTCGGCGACTACCACCTCATGACCGACGAAGAGCTCGATGAGTTCGGCCTGCACAAGGGTTTCATCGGGCCGGTGAATCTCCCGGATGGAATCCGTTTGGTCTGTGATGCATCGCTTAAGGCCTCTAAGAGCTGGACGTGCGGCGCCAACGAGGTTGATTACCACTATACGGGTGCCTGCCCAGATCGCGACTTCACGGTGGACGCATGGGAGGACCTCGTAACGGTAAAACCCGGAGATCCTTGTCCTCACTGCGGCGAACCCCTGAAGGGCGGCCGAGGCATCGAATGCGGTCAGGTATTCCAGATCGGTACGGAGAAGTACGCAGCGAAAATGGGCGCCACGTTCGCCGACGAGAACGGACGCGAGCAGCCGTTTTACATGGGTTGCTATGGCATCGGTATCTCGCGTACCCTTGCCGCGATCGTCGAGCAGCATCACGACGAGCATGGTATTGTTTGGCCGGTCTCGGTGGCGCCGTACGAAGTTTCGGTCATCGCGCTCGACAAGAAGGGCGAGGCGTTCGAAGAAGCTGCCCGCATTGCAGAAGAGCTGGCTTCTGAAGGCATCGATGTCGTGTTCGACGACCGTAACGAGCGCCCTGGTGTTAAGTTTGCCGACAACGATCTCATGGGCTTCCCATACCAGGTCATCGTTGGCAAGCGCGGGCTTGCAAACGGCACCGTCGAGGTAAAGGACCGCGCTACCGGGGATCGCGAAGATATCGCCCGCGAGAATCTCATGAGCACCATCGCGCAGCGCGTGCGGGCTGCGCGAGCGTAAGCTTGAGGCTTCGGGGCCGGTGCGCCAGAACGTGGCATAGCGTCTCGTCAACGATTTCGCCATCCGAAAAACTAGCGTTCAAGACGGAATATGGAATTATTGATAGGGGAGTGCGACAATTTCTCAAAAAAGTTCTTGCGCCAACGCCTAAAGTTCCGTAAACTATCTTCCGTTGCTTGGGGGCGTAGCTCAGCTGGGAGAGCGCTTGACTGGCAGTCAAGAGGTCAGGGGTTCGATCCCCCTCGTCTCCACCATTGCATTTTTAGACCTCGCTTTTGCGGGGTCTTTTTTGTTTCCGATGACTGCACACTGAAACCCGGTCGGATACGAAGCGGACAAACGCGCTGGATGCTGGGCGCTAGGTGAACAAGATGACATGGCTATCGCTGCATGCCGAGAACGGCATCACGCTTGCACGGGACCACCATGCAAAGACATGAGATTAAGACCGCAAACCGTACTCTGGAAAACTTACATGCCGAATTACGCAATAAGAGCCCGAAATAGCTTCCTTATTGCGTAATTCGGCATGCAAGTTCACTGGGCCATCGAAATACGCTGGATTCAGTGAGTTGAAAGAGCGAAGCTGAAACAACTGAAACGCAGAAGGCCCGGAGGAGGTTCCTCCGGGCCAGACATGCATGGTGGGCCCAGCAGGATTCGAACCTGCAACCCAGGGATTATGAGTCCCCTGCGCTAACCGTTGCGCCATGAGCCCGTGATAGCAAAACGGCCCCCGAATTCGAAGGCCGTGCGAAGTACTGTGGTGGAGACGAGGGGGATCGAACCCCTGACCTCTTGACTGCCAGTCAAGCGCTCTCCCAGCTGAGCTACGCCCCCAAGCAACGGGGAATACTATAGGGAAATACGAATCGCTTTGCAAGCCTTCTCTCAAAATAGTCATCACGTTCTCCAGATGTGCGTGAAATGAACGTCGAACGAGTTTTTCGAAAAAAGAGGGTTGGCGAGCTTGGGCAGCCATGCTATAGTAGCTATCGCTGAAAAGCACATGGGCGTTTGGCTCAGGGGTAGAGCACTTCCTTCACACGGAAGGGGTCACAAGTTCAAATCTTGTAACGCCCACCATGACATGAACGGGGCCGGGGAGCAATCCTCGGCCCTTTTGTTCATACAGGTCATGCGTGTTACCATCCACCCTGCTGGGTACTATCGTCGGTAGGCTTCTGCTCAGCAGGATTCTATGGGCAGCTTAGGTGTACGGGGCGTTAACGATTCCCCCGAGGTAGGATGACATGATTTTATCGGTAGATAAGATTGAGAAGAGCTTCGGCGCGCGCACCCTGTTCAGTGGTGCGTCATTTCAAGTCAACCCAGGCAATCGCTTCGCCTTGGTTGGCCCCAACGGAGCTGGCAAAACCACCCTGTTGAAAATCATCATGGGGCTCGATACGCCTGATGCGGGGACGATCACCTTCGCCAAAGAGGTGAACGTCGGCTATTTGGAACAGGAGACCAAGCTCGCGTCCGACGTACCCGTCATCGACGAGGTGATGAACGCCGCGCACGAGATCCGCGAACTCGGCGAGCGCGCTGAGGAACTACAGCTCGCTATCGCCGAGGCGGGGGAGAAGGGCGGAGTACCCGAACAGCTCCTCAATGAATACGGACGTGTTCAAGACCGCTTCGAGGGCCTTGGCGGCTATGAGCTCGAGAGCAACGCCCGCCAAATCCTTGCCGGCCTTGGCTTCCCGGTCGAGGATTTCAACAAGCCCTGCCGCGAATTCTCGGGCGGCTGGCAGATGCGCATCGCGCTTGCAAAGCTCTTTCTTCGTCACCCGGACCTCTTGCTTCTCGACGAGCCCACAAACCATCTCGACTTGGAAAGCGTTCAATGGCTCCGGTCGTTCATTGCCGCTTACGAGGGCGCTGTGCTCATCGTCTCTCACGACCGCGCGTTCATGGATGCCTGCGTGGACCACGTGGCCGCACTTGAAAACCGACGCATCACCGTCTACACCGGCAACTACTCGTCTTATCTCAAGCAACGCGAGGATAACCTCGAGCAAATGAGGGCCAAGCGCGCCGCACAGGAACGCGAGATCGCCCACATGCAGGTCTTTGTAGATAAGTTTCGCTACAAGCCCACGAAGGCCGCACAGGCTCAGGAACGCATGAGGCGCATCGAGCAGATCAAGAGCGAGCTCGTCATCCTTCCCGAAGGGCATAAGCACGTCGATTTCAAGTTCCCCGATCCGCCGCGTTCGGGCGATATGGTCGTGAAGCTGGAAGACGTCTCAAAGTCGTATGGCGACCACACCATTTATTCCAATATCGATCTCACCTTGTACCGCGGCGATCATGTGGCGCTCGTGGGTCCGAACGGCGCCGGCAAGTCGACGCTGCTCAAAATGCTCACGGGCATCGAGGCTCCCACATCGGGCACGCGCGATCTTGGCGTGAACGTTGGCGTGGCCTACTACGCACAGCATCAGCTCGAGGGTCTCAACGAATCGAATACCGTGCTCCAGGAAATAGATTCTGTTGCCCCTGGCTGGACGGTCCCCCAAGAGCGCAGCCTCTTGGGCGCGTTCCTGTTTTCTGGCGACGATGTGGAGAAGCGCGTCGGCGTGCTCTCGGGCGGAGAGCGGGCGCGCCTTGCCCTCGCAAAGATGCTGGTAGCGCCCGAGGCACTGCTCTGCCTTGACGAGCCTACCAACCATCTTGATATCGACTCGGTTGATATGCTCGAGAACGCGCTCAAACGCTTCCCGGGCACCATCGTGCTCATCAGCCATGACGAGCACCTCGTGCGCTCCGTCGCGAACCGCGTCATCGACATCCGCGATGGGAAGATGACGGTCATCGACGGCGATTATGATTACTACCTTTTCAAGCGCGACGATCTTGCAGCTCGTGAAGCCCGTGCCGCTGAGGAGGAAAAGGCCGCACCAGACAATCCGCGTGCAGCAGCCGATGCGCCCCGTGCTGCCCGAACCCACAAGACGATGGATGGCACCGTTGTTCGAGAGGGGAAGAAAACCCGCGAGCAGCGCCGCGCGGAAGCTGAGGCGAGGGCAGCCCTCAACAAACGGCTCAAGAAGACGCGCGACCGCCTGAATACGGTCGATCGCAATCTTGAGAAGAAGCGCGCCCGGTACCAAGAGCTTATGGAGCTCATGGCTTCCGAGGAGCTCTATGCCGATCAAGAGCGTTTCAACGCAGCGCTTGCTGAGTACAACGAGCTCAAAAAGGCCATTCCCGCCCTTGAAGACGAATGGCTCGAGCTTTCGACCACCATCGAAGAGGAGACCGCCCGTGGATGCGCGTAAAGCACTCGCCGTTGTCTTGAACATCCTTGCCTATATCTTGCGAATCTGCGCCATCGTCCTGTGCGTGCTCGTGATTATCCTGTGCTTCTCGGGCATGGTGTCGCGCCTCGGTCTCGTGAACTTCATCATCGACCTTTCGCGCGCGCTGCCCCAGGTCATTGCCGGATGGGGCGTCATAGCCTCGCCCTTCGGGGGTATCTTCCGCCTCGATTTCACGATCGTCGCGGCCGTCTGCTTCCTTCTCGATTTCATCTGCGTGCGCATCTCGCGCTCACTTCGCTAGGAGCCCTGTATGGATACCATCGTCTCGCTGCTCATCTCGGCATGTGCGGTCATCGTGGGCATCGTCGTCCATGAAAGCGCTCACGCCCTAGCTGCCTATGCCCTCGGCGATGCCACGGCCAGGTCGCGCGGGCGCGTCTCGCTCAACCCGCTCAACCACATCGACCCGTTCGGCACCGTACTTTTGCCTCTGCTCATGATTCTGGCCGGTGGGCCGGTTTTCGCGTACGCCAAACCCGTTCCCGTGTACCTGGGCAACTTCAAGCACCCGAAACGCGATGAGCTCATCGTCTCGCTTGCCGGCCCGCTTTCGAACATCCTGCTGGCTGGAGTCTTCGCTCTTCTCCTCGGCTTCGTGTGGCCCGCACTTGCACGCAGCGGTGCCGCAGCAAGCGTCGTTTATCTTGTTGCGAACGCTATCATGAGCTGCATGCTCGTGAACCTCTCGCTCGCGTTTTTCAACCTCATCCCTCTGCCGCCCTTGGACGGATCTTCGATCCTCGTTCTCTTCCTCAAAGGGGAGGCGCTCCAAACCTACTATCGCATACAGCAGTACGCGATGCCCATCCTCATCATCGTTCTGTACCTCCTTCCCACCGTCCTCCATATCGATATCATTGGCGCCTATTTCGATCTCACCGTGTATCCCCTTTGGAGGTGGATGCTCGGCCTCGCGCTTGGATGAATCTACGGTAAACTGTATAGGTTGGACGTTTCGATTCGACCAGGGGAAGAGGTGGGCTGATGTCCTACCGCGTCTCGACGCAGGCGTACACGGGACCGTTCGACCTTCTGCTCCAGCTCGTATCGAGGCAAAAGGTCGACATCGGCGCCATTTCCATTTCGGAAGTCGCAGAGCAGTACCTTGCCGAGGTTGAGCGCATCGAGGCGCTTGACCTCGACGTTGCGAGCGATTTCCTGCTCGTTGCAGCAACCCTGCTTGATATCAAGGCCGCGGCCCTCGTACCCACCGAGACGCCCGCACCTTCCGGCGATGCCGACGACCTTGATGATGAATACGCCGGTCTTGACGCTGATTCTCTCCGAGAGGTACTCATTCAGCGACTCATCGCCTATAAGCAGTTCAAGGGAGCGGCTGCCGCCCTGGGAGCCCGCATGGAGGCCGAAAGCCGCATGCACCCGCGCGTAGCCGGCCCCGATCCGGAGTTTCTCAACCTCATGCCCGACTACCTTGCAGGCATCACGCTCCGCGGGCTCGCTGTGATCTGCGCCGACCTCGATGGCCGGCGCGAAACGTTTCTGCTTGAAGCCGAGCATGTCGCGCCGAAACGCGTGCCCCTGGAGCTTACCGTGGCGTCGGTCGATCGCTTCACCATGGCGAATGAGCACACGACCTTCCGGAAGCTCCTCGAAGCGAATCCCTCAACCGAGCAGCTCGTTGTAACGTTTCTCGCCATTCTCGAGCTCGCGAAGCGCGGCTCCGTCACGCTTGAGCAAGATGACCTGTTCGGCGAGATCAAGATCGACCGAGTTGCGGGCGCGCCCGAATACCACCCCGAAGCCGAGCCGGCACCAGACGGCTCAGGCGAGGACACCACGTACTAGGGGGAACCCATGCAAGACCTAGAACCCTTGAGCACCACCTCTCCCAAAGGCGCCCTTGAGGCGCTCCTGCTTGTTTCGAGCGACCCCGTGAGCGCGAGCGCTCTCGCCCAGGCGCTCGGTATCGCCCCGGGAGAGGCAGCTTCGCTCCTTGCCGAGCTCAAGGTTGAGTACGAGGAAGCCAATCGCGGCTTTCAGCTGCGCGAAGTCGCCGGCGGATGGCGGCTCTTCACCCATCCTGCCTACCACGACCAAGTGGAAGCATTCGTACTTTCCTGGGACACGCAGAAGCTATCCCAGGCAGCGCTCGAAACCCTCGCCGTGATCGCCTACCACCAACCGGTGACGCGCGAAACCGTCAAGGGCATTCGCGGCGTCAATTCCGACGGTGTCATCTCGTCGCTGGTCGATAAGGGCCTTGTTCGCGAGATGGGCCGCGATCCGCAGCGAGGACAGGCGATCCTCTACGGTACGACTAACGCCTTCCTCGAAAAGTTCGGGCTTCGCTCGACGAAGGACCTCCCCGATCTTGAACAGTTCGCCCCGGACGAACAGGCCCGGCAGTTCATCCGCGAGCGCCTCTCGGGCCGCTCGATCCAGTCGACGCTCGAGGAGACTGATGAGGATCTTGAGGAAGAGCGCGATTTGATGGGCGAAGACTACGGCGATCCCGACGACGACCTCGTCATCGTGGGCAACGCAACGGACGACTACGATGACTGATCAACATCAAATCGCAGCCGAGCGTGGCGAGTACCCCCATACGATGCGCCTCCAGCGGTTCCTCGCACGCGCCGGCGTGGCGAGCCGTCGCGGCTCCGAAAACCTTATGACCGCTGGCCGTGTTACGGTAAATGACAAGGTGGCTAGCGAGCTTGGCACTAAAGTTGACGTCGATTGCGATGTAATCGCCGTCGACGGGCACGTGGTCAAGCTGGCCGAGCGCCCCGTCTACCTCATGCTCCATAAACCCGCAGGCTATCTCACCACCATGAGCGACCCAAAAGGGCGGCCCTGTGTGGCCGAGCTTGTTCCAACCGATCTTCATCCCGGGCTCTTTCCCGTGGGGAGGCTCGACCTCGATACAACGGGGCTCTTACTCTTCACCACTGACGGCGACCTCGCCCATGAGCTGCTTCACCCCTCGCGCCATGTTGAGAAGACCTACATCGCTCACGTTGACGGTCGCGTGACCGGACGCGACCTCATGCCTCTTTGCCAGGGCATCGTGCTCGACGATGGCCCCTGTCAGCCTGCGCGGTGCCGCATTCTCCAGCCTGCTCAAGCACGTGCCGTCTGCCCCCGGGGCATCGACCCAGGCACGTCGGTCGTCGAGGTCATCATCCATGAAGGCCGAAAGAATCAGGTGAAACGCATGCTCTCAGCGGTAGGGCACCCCGTCATCGCCCTGCACCGGCCTCGATTTGGCCCGCTGGAGCTCAGAGACCTCGCGCCGGGCACCTGGCGCTACCTTACCGAACACGAGACCGAGCAGATTCGCACGAGGTGACGCACCTCCGATAGGAAGGATCGATTCAACATGATTATCGCCATCGATGGGCCGGCAGGATCTGGCAAATCAACGATAGCGCGCGAGCTATCACGCCGCCTTGGCTTTGAAAAGCTCGACACGGGTGCCATGTACCGCGCCGTCGCCTTCTCCGCGCTCGACCGCGGCATCGACCTTGACGACGAAGCTGCGGTCGATGCCCTGGCGAGCGCCATCACCATTTGCTTCACGCCAGGGGAGTCCGGCGGCAGCATCACGGTCGACGGCCGAGATGTGAGTCGCGAGATTCGCACCCCGCTCGTGGATGCGAACGTATCGAAGGTCTCTGCGTATCCTGGCGTTCGCACCGCTATGCTCGAACCGCAGCGCGCCGTAGCCCAGTATCACGACGTGGTAGCCGAGGGACGTGATATCGGAACCGTCGTGTTTCCTGATGCCGAGGTGAAGGTGTTCCTCACTGCCGACCCGCGCGTGCGCGCCCAAAGGCGCGTCCTGCAACGCCATGGCGGAGATGTCGCCGACGCCCACGCGCTCGAAAGCGAGGTCGCAGAAACGCTCGACTCGATCGAGCGACGCGATGCGCTCGATGCCTCTCGCGATGTTGCCCCCCTCGTCGCGGCACCGGATGCCGTGCAGATCGATTCCACGGCGTTTACCATCGACGAGGTCACCGACCAGATTGCCGACCTCGTCGCTCAGAAGAGAGGCGCGTAAATGAAGCTTTTCCAAACCGAAGATCATTACTATGACCACGGGATGCGCGACTACGCGCCTCAGATTCGCCTTCTTTACTACGTCATCATCGGCATCTTGCTCGCCTTCTCGAAAGTGATGTGGCGCTGGAAGGTTGAGAATCCCGGAGAGCTCGAACCCGAGGGAGAAACCGGCTCCATCATCATTTCGAACCACACGTCGATGGCCGAGGTTGTCGCCACCGTCACCCATATCGTCGCCAGCGGGCGGCGCGTGCGCCCCATCATGAAGTCCGAGTTCAACAAGAACCCGATCGTGCGCTGGTTCTTCGCACGCGTGGGCGGCATCCCCGTAGACCGCGGGACCGCAGACATGAAATCGCTTCGACGCGCACAGCATGCCCTCCAACGCGGCGAAGACGTTCTCATCTACCCTGAGGGAACCCGCATTCGCACCGACGACCAACCCGTAGAGGTCCATGGTGGCTTCGCGCTCATCGCAAGCATGGCAAAGGCTGACATCGTGCCCATCGCCGTCTGCGGCTTTCGCGACATTACGCCCCAGGGTCACCATCTCATGAGGCCTATGAAGACCTGGATCCGCTGCGGCGAGAGGCTGAGGCTTGCAAGCGCTCCCGAAGGACTGAAGCGCAAAGAGCGTATCCAGTGGTTTGAGGATGAAGCGATTCATCGCATGTATGAGGTGCGCGACCAGCTGCGCGATGAGCATCCAGGGAGGCGCTGAGATGTCCGTCACCATTCGCGTCGCCGAGCATGCGGGGGCCTGCTACGGCGTTAACCGCGCGCTCGAGCTCGCTCGGCGGTGCGCGCTGGAGCACGCAGAACCGGTTCACACCTTGGGCCCGCTCATCCATAACCCCATCGTGGTCGAGGAGCTCGCCGAGCAAGGAGTCGGCCTATCCCAGTCCCTCGACGAGATCGATCGCGGGTCGGTCATTATTCGCTCACACGGCGTGGTCCCGCAGGTCATTGAAGATGCTCGGGCGCGCGGGCTCAGTGTGGTCGATGCAACGTGCCCGTACGTCAAAAAAGTTCATAAGGCCGCATCGAACCTTGTTCACGAGGGCTACGACCTCATCATCGTAGGGGAGAGCGGCCACCCAGAGGTTGAAGGCATCGTGGGCCATGCTGAGGGCAAGGCGCACGTTGTAGCAAGCCCGCAAGATCTAGACGGCCTTACGCTTGGCAAGCGCGTGGGCGTTGTCGTGCAGACAACCCAGACGGCTGCGAATCTCTCGGCTGTGGTGGCCGCCCTCGCACCCCTGGTAAGCGAGCTTCGCGTCGTGAACACCATTTGCGCTGCAACGAGCGAGCGGCAGCGTGCGGCCGCATCCCTCGCGAGCGAGGCGGACATCATGATTGTAGTGGGGGGAAAGAACTCTGGGAACACGCGGCGGCTTGCGCAGATCTGCCATGCCGCCTGCCTGAAAACGCATCATATCGAAGATGCAGCTGAACTCGATCGATCCTGGTTCGATGGTGCTCGCCTTATCGGGATCACCGCCGGCGCATCGACCCCGCAAGCCCATATCGAGCGCGTCGTATCGGCCATCGAGCGCATGACGGCCCAATCATGAGCGGAACTCCCTTGAAACCAAATGATCCTGCGGCGCGCGCCGATTACGGGCGTTCGAGCGACCCTGATGACGCGGGCGCGCTCGTAACGTTCGTGCGACCCGACTCTCCCGCATTCGACGCGGGCATCGAGTGCGGCATGCGCGTGCTCACCGTCAACGGCCGCCCGCTCACCGACATGATCGAATGGCTCTGGCAGGGGAGCGACGAGGTCGTGGAGCTCGAGGTCTTCGACCCGCGCGACAACTCCGTGTGCCCGTGCAACCTGGAGCGTCTTCCCGACGAGGACTGGGGTCTCGAGTTCGACGGCGCCGTATTCGATGGCATGCGCACCTGCGTGAACGCCTGCACGTTCTGCTTCATGCGCATGCTTCCCCCGCATATGCGCGGAACGCTCTACATTCGCGACGACGACTATCGCCTGAGCTTTCTTCAGGGCAACTTCGTTACGCTGACCAACATGTCCGAGAGCGATGTCTCGCGGGTCATCGACTACCATCTGAGCCCCATGAACGTTTCCCTCCACGCGGTATCACCGCACGTGAGACGGTCCCTCATGGGCAAAAACGCTCAGCGCGGCATGGAGGTCGTCGAGCAGCTCATCGCGGCTGGAATCGAGATCCACGCTCAAATCGTCCTCATCCCCGGAGTAAACGACGGCGAAGAGCTCGACCGCACGCTCTCTTGGTGCGCCGAACGACCCGCCATCTCGAGCTTGGGCATCGTCCCCTTGGGCTACACCCGTTTCCAAAAACGGTTCAGCGCGTCGTTTTCCGACGACCCGGCCGCAGCACGCGCCGTAATCCACCAGGTCGAACCCTACCAGCGCGTCGCCCGGCGCACGCGTGGGCACACCGTGTTCCAGCTTGCCGACGAGTTCTATCTCGACGCCGGTGTTCCCGTACCGGCTGCAGAGACCTACGACGGATATCCGCAGTACTATGACGGCATCGGCATGATTCGCAGCTATCTCGATGAGTCCTTCGAGGTAAAGGCGGAACAGGCAATGCGAATCGAGGCTGCGGGGCGCCTCCTTGGCAGCCTTGGCATCAAGCTCACAGTGGTGAGCGGCTGCGCAGCCGCGCAGACGATTCGCAGCTTCGTGTCCGATTCCCCGCTGAGAGGAAGCGTCCGCGCGATCGAGAACAACTACTTCGGGGGGAACGTCGACGTGACGGGGCTCATCTGCGCGGAAGATTTGCTCGCCCAGTTCGGTAGCGACCTCTCGGGGATTATGCTCTTTGTGCCGGACGTGATGTTCAACGCTGACGGTCTCACGCTCGACGGTTATCATCAAGAACAGCTGAAAGCTGAGCTCGTTCGCCGCGGAGCTCGGGTGCGCATCGCGTCAACGATGCCGCTCGATCTCTTGGGCGCCCTCGAGGAAGAGCTTACCGCCCTTGCACCGGGCACCGAGCAGCAACGTACCGCAAACGTGTAGGAGAGTATATGAAACCCATCGTCGCCGTCGTCGGAAGGCCCAACGTCGGTAAATCTACGCTGGTGAACCGCCTCGCGGGCACGCAGGACGCAATCGTCCACGAGAGCCGGGGCGTCACGCGCGACCGTTCATACCATGATGCCGACTGGAACGGCAGGCAGTTCACGCTCGTAGACACGGGCGGTATCGAGCCGCTCAAGAGCGAGGACGTATTCTCGGCGTCCATTCGCGACCAAGCGCTCGCCGCAGCTGAAGAGGCCGATGTCGTGCTCTTCGTCGTGGATGGGTCTGTCGGCGTAACGGAGGAGGACGAATCGGTCGCGCGCATGCTCAAGCGCGTCAAGAAGCCGTTGTTCCTACTCGTCAACAAGCTCGACAACCCCGATCGCGAGCAGGAGCGGCTCTGGGAGTTCTATTCGCTGGGACTCGGCGACCCGCGCCCCATTTCCGCCCACCACGGACACGGCACGGGCGATCTCCTCGACGAGGTGGTCAGCTGCCTTCCCGACGAGACCGAGGACGACGAGCCGTTCCCTGATGCGCTCGGTGTCGCGATCATCGGCCGTCCCAATGCCGGCAAGTCGTCCCTCTTCAACAAGGTGATCGGCTCCGACCGGTCCATCGTCTCGGACATCGCGGGCACCACGCGCGACGCCATCGACACCTATGTCGAGCGAGACGGGCGCCGCTACCGTCTCGTCGACACGGCAGGCATTCGCAAGAAGAGCACGGTCTACGAGAATATCGAGTATTACTCCATGGTTCGAGGGCTGCGCGCCATCGACCGTGCCGACGTGGCGCTGCTCGTGGTCGATGCCGGCATCGGCATGACCGAGCAGGATCAGAAGGTCGCAAACCTCGCCATCGACCGCGGTTGCGCCCTCGTCATCCTTTTGAACAAGTGGGACCTTCTCACGGAAGACCATGAGCGCGAGAAGGTCATGGAGACCGTATCGCGCCGCATGACGCTTGCGCCCTGGGCAAAGGTGCTTCGTATTTCTGCCCTCACGGGCCGTTCGGTGGAAAAGATCTGGAACTACATCGACGACGCCGCGGCCGCGCGCGCGACCAAGATCTCGACCTCTGCGCTCAACGCCTTCCTCACCGATCTTCGTGAGTTCGGCCATACGGTGGTGGACGGCAAGCGCCGTCTCCGCATGCACTACGTGACCCAGACGGACGTCAACCCTCCGACATTTACCTACTTCGTGAACCACCCCGACCTGGTGAGCGACTCCTACCGCCGT
>NZ_CEWCAA010000054.1:0-12910 GCF_982429025.1 Enorma sp. | reverse complement strand
GGCCACCACCCCGCAGCTCTAGCTTGCGGTGGCCCCCACCGACTCGCCCAGCGTCCCTAGCCTTGCAGCGGCTCCTCGCCGGTCCAGTTCTTAAACCACCGGCCCATGCTGCGCCCCATTTCCGCCATGAAGGGACTCGTGTGCTTTCGCGTGTAGATGTCGCGGACGCGCTCCCCCGCCTCCCGCGCATGGGGGCGAAACATCGCATCCATCTCGGCGATCTGCTTATCCATGGTCGCGGCATCGGCTCGGCGGTAGCGCTCGGCCATGACGATGTTCTCAACGGGGTGCGGTGTCGCGGGGCGCTCCTTTGCCGGAACGCCCAATACGAGCATCGACAGGGGAAGGGTATAGGCAGGCAGGTCCAGCAAACGGCCCACCGCCTCGGCGTTTTCCACCACATCTCCTATGTAGCAGCTCCCCAGCCCCACCGCCTCGGCAGCGATGACCGCCGTTTGGGCCGCGATGACCGCATCCTGTGCAGCGATGGCGAACTCCCCCATGCCGGGAGCACGCCGCGGGCTCTTTCCCGCTTGCTCGACAAACGATGGCTCAAAACACCCCGCATGCTCAAACAGGTCGATCCATTTTGCATAGTCGACCACAAAAACGAGCGCCCAAGGCGCCGTTGCTATGAACGGTTGGTCGTCGCAGAGCACCGCCAGCTGATCCAGCGTTTCCTGGTTGCGGATATCGATGATCGAATACATCATCATCGCGCCCGCAGACGGCGCGCGCGTAGCCGCATGCAAGACCGCGGAGCGCTGCTCGTCTGTCAACGGGTCCTGCGCGAACTTTCTCGTGGAGGAGCGTGCCTCGATGACCTCAAGCACATCGCGCTTCCACGCGCGCGCCTCCGCTGGCCGCGCGCCTCCTTCGCTCGGCTCTTCCCCGCGCTCGAAAGCACTCTGGGCTTCTGTTCGTCTCTCCATAACGCTCCATCCCCTCGCTTGTCGTGTGATGTCGTCGGCGTGGCCGCACCCGCGCACTGCCGTGGCGCCGTGGCTGCAACCGCGCGCTCGCAGCCGTGCCCGGTCGGGCCCTCCGTCCAACACAAGGCGACCGCACGGCGCATGCATCGCGCTGCTTCGGCGACGCGCCGCTTAAGAAACAGCTTAATTATTGCAAAGCCCCTGTTTGTCGATAGAATCTCGACAATCGCGGGGTACTATGGACACTTGTTGTCGCAAAGATTCGATGAAGGGCGCGTTAGCTTTTTATAAGGTCTCGCCCGCCACCAAAAGGAGCCATTCATGCTCGTCGCCATCATAACGTGCATCGCCGCCATCGCGAGCATCGTGCTTGGAGTACGCGAGTTCAAGCAAGCAAAAGCCGCCTCGAGCGAGCGCATGCCCCTCCAGCGCAGCAGCATCGCTTGGGCGATCGTGTTTTTCGCCATCCAGATCTTCGTCGCCGTTTGGAGCACCCTGGGACTCGTGCAAAACGAGCCGATCGCCCCGATCATCATGAACATCGTGCTCACCGGGTGCGTGTACCTCTCGGTGGCTCGGCCGCGCCTGGGTAAGCAGGTCGTCGCGTTCCTCTCCCCCGAGGGTCGCTGGGCGCACCCGCAAATCGCCACGGCGCTCGCCATGGTCGTTGCGGGCATCTTCTCCACCCACGCGCTCGAGATCCCCAGCAACCATGACATCTTCTGGATGTACCCCCTCTGCCTGCTGCTCGAGGTCGCGCTCGTCACGGCTATCGTCGCAGGCGTGTTCTACCTGTTCCAGCGGCGTGGCGCCGCACCCGCCATCGCCGCCTTCGTGTTCTTCGCGATCGGCATCGCTGAGTACTTCGTCATCCTCTTCAAGTCGCAGCCCATCCAGCCCGGCGACCTCACCGCCATCGCGACCGCCGCGGCTGTTGGCGCCGGCTACGTGTTCGAGCTCTCGTCGTACTGCCTGTACGGCATCGTCTTTTTCGCGCTTGCCATGATCGTCTCGAGCTACGCCGCAGTGCTTCGCCCGGACCGCGAGCATCGGTCGCGCAAGAAGTTCCTGCTCAACCTGCTCATTGGCGTGCTGTGCCTCGGTGGCGTGATCGGGCACGTAACCCTTATCGACTATTACAATGTCCTGCGCATTCAGGTGTATACCTGGCGCCCGCTCGAGAGCTATTACCGCCAGGGCTTCATCCCATCATTCGTTTCGAGCGCGCAGACCATCCAGCCCCGTAAGCCCGACGGCTACACCGCCGAGCTTGCCCAAGACCTCATCGACGAGTACGCCGCGGAGTACGATGCCGGCGAGGGATCGAGCGCCGAGCGCACGGCCGCCTCGCAGCAGTTCAGCGAGGAGAAGCCCGCGGTCGTCGTAATCATGAACGAGACGTTCTCCGACCTCTCCGTATACCAGAACCTCCACGCAGGCTACGAGGGGCCCACGTACTTCAAGAGCATCGATGACGCCGTGCAGCGCGGCGACCTGTACGTCTCGGCGTACGGAGGCGGCACCTGCAACACCGAGTTCGAGTTCCTCACGGGCAACTCCATGGCATACCTTGGGCAGGGCGTCTATCCGTACACGATCTACAACCTCACGCACGCTGAGAACCTGGCGCAGCAGTTCAGCGACCTTGGCTACAAGACCACGGCCATGCACCCCAACCACGCCACCAACTGGAACCGCGAGAACGTCTACAACGACTTCGGGTTCGACCAGTTCCTTGCTATCGAGGATTTCCAGGACGCCGACACCCTGCGCGGCATGGTGACCGACGCCGCCACCTACGACAAGATCATCGAGATGCTGCAGACCGACGATAGCCCGCAGTTCATCTTCGACGTGACGATGCAGAACCACTCCGGCTACGACACCGGGCTTCTGCCAAGCAACATCCAGACGAACTACCTCATCGACGGCACCTATGACCCCGAGGTCAACGAGTATCTCGCGCTCATCGAGCAGTCCGACCAGGCGCTCGAGGAGTTCATCGGCAAGCTGCAAAATCTCGACCGTCCGGTTGTCGTGGTGTTCTTCGGCGACCACCAGCCGTTCTTCCCCTCGGACTTCAACGACGCGTGGTACCAGAACGAAGATGAGGCAACTCACAGCGAGCGCCTGTACCACACGAGCTATGTGATCTGGGCGAACTACGACGTTGCGGGCCGCGAGCAGACGAGTAGCACCGAGGATATCTCGACCAACTTCCTCGGAGCCGAGGTCATGAACCTCATCGGCGCCCCGCTGAGCGACTACCAGAAGGCGCAGCTCTCGCTGCGCGAGAGCATGCCCGCGATCAATATCATCGGCTACCAGGACAGCAACGGCTCATGGTATCTCACGGGCACCGACACGAGCGGCGACGGAGGCTCCCTTTCCGATGCGCTTGCTGCCGCCAGCAAGGCGCGCGAAGACCTTGCGAAGATGCAGTACTTGAAGCTCTTCGACCACGGGGACAGCGTCTTCACCAAGACGCTCCAGGGCGCGGCGAACGAAACCAACCCCAACCTCGCGCCGGGCACGACGAAAATCAAATAACTTTCAAGTTTTGGGCACTCCAGCCGTGCGCCATCAGATATAAACGGATGGCGCACGGCAAAAGCGCAGGTAGAAGGCTTGCCGATTATTGGCCTACTCAGCACCCGCCTGCTGAAGTGCCCAAAACCTGCAATCATAAAACGTAGCGTGCGGCAGGCCCGCCACCGGCGCCGCCGATTGCCGTTCTTCCGCTATCGCCCAGCCTCCGCCCGCTATTGTCCGCCACCTGCCCGCTACCGCGCTGCAGCCAGAGCCTCGTCGCTGCCCCGCAGGCGGGCGGCCAGGCGATCGAGAAGCGCCGGCTTGCACCCGGCGTAGTCCTGCAAGTAGGCACGCGCCGTACCATAGCGCTCGTGAAGATGGCTGAGCGTGCGCTCCATTTCTGCCGGCTGCGCCACGAAGAGGCTGCGCGGCACGCGGCGCCTCAGCACCACCGCAACGAACACGCGCTGCGCATGCATGGAAAACGACATGTACTCCCCTGTCGCAGCGTAATCCGCGACGATCTGGGCATCGTCTACCCCAGCGAGGCCGAGTAGCAGCATCGCAATCACGCCCGTCCGGTCCTTGCCCGCACGGCAATGGAAGAGCGCGCAGCCCGGACCATCCAGCGCCTCCATCACAAGACGGAAGCTCTCCGCATCGCTATCGAGCAGCTGGAGATACACGTCCGACATGCGTCGCGGAACTTGGCCGCGCAGCCCGCTCGAATTGAGCTGATCGAGCATGGGGATGTGGATATACTCGACGTTTTGCCGCGCGCCGCGCCTGCCCGGGGCGTACGGATCTGGCCAATGGCGCACCTCGAATGAGCTGCGAACGTCGATAACCCGGCGCAAGCCGTACCGGTCGAGCCGCGCGAAGTCCTGGGTGCGCAGGCCGCCGAGTGCATCTCCCCGCAGGAATGCCCCGTGCGCCGTGGTCCCGGTTTGCCCGCCCTCGGCCACGAAGGGATACCCTCCCAGGTCGCGCACGTTGCGCGCACCTCGAAGCACAAGGCCCTGAAAGCGGGACGTGCTTTCAGATGGGTTGTTCGGCGCCGTTCCTGCCATGTCATCCTTTCGCCCACGCATGCGCGCCAAGCGCTCCCCGTGCCGAGCGTCCGGCGCACGCCTGCACCGAAACGCGGGCGCGCCCGCTCGCGCTCGAACGCACGCCGCTGCACGCCCACACGTCGCTACACGCTGAGCGCGCGGTCGCACCTGCGCGCATGAACGCCAAGCGAACGTCCGCGCGCGCCCAAGCGAACGTCCGCGCGCCGCTGCGCGCCGTTGCACGCCCGCGCGCATGCGAGAAAGCCTTAAGTATAATGAGATGGTTTGATTTCCCTGTTTTGCTTGCGTAACGCTGCGGTAAGCTCGTTGCCAGAGGAGGCACCCATGGCCGCATCACACACCGATTCGCACCTGGCTCGCACAGAGCTCGCATCCATCTCCCTCGACGACCTTATCGTAGCAATCAGGGCAGGCGGCGTCGATGCGCAGCTCGCTGCGAGTGGCACCGCGGAACAAGCAACCGTGCGCGGCATGACGGTCGACTCTCGGGAAGTTCAACCCGGAAACCTCTTCGTGTGTAAGGGCGCAGCGTTTCGCCCCGCCTTTCTCGCTAGTGCGATCGAACGCGGGGCCTGCGCCTACCTGTGCCCCAACGACGCCGCGCTCCTTGAACAGCTCGAGCTGGTGGCCCCCGGAGCGCCGCATATCGTTGCGTCCGACGTTCGCCGGGCGATGGCCCTCGTTGCACCCGTCGTCTACCAGCATCCCGAGCAAGCGCTCGACATCGTAGGCATCACGGGAACCAAGGGCAAATCGACCGTCGCATATATGCTTCGCTCTATCCTACTCGCCGCCGGCGAGACCCCATCGGTACTTGGTTCCATCGAAACCGACGACGGCATCGAGCACTACGAGAGCCACAACACCACGCCCGAGGCCCCCGAGCTCTGGCGGCATCTGTGGAACTCCGTGAAATCCGGCCGGCGCCACATGGTCATGGAGGTCTCGAGCCAAGGGCTGAAGTACGATCGCGTGCTCGGCGTGCCGCTTTCCCTTGGCGTCTTTCTCAACATCGGCCGCGACCATATCTCGGGCGTCGAGCACCCTACCTTTGAGGATTATTTCGCCAGCAAGCTGCGCATTTTCGACCAGTGCGAGACCGCCGTGGTAAACATCGACGCCGAGCACGCCCCTCGTGTGCTTTCGGCTGCCGAAAAGGCGCGGCGCCTCGTTACGGCCAGCGCGCGAGGCGCCAACGACGCCACCTTTGCCGCATTGAACGCACGGTCTACCGGCCTAGAACTCACCTTCGAGGTTGTCGACCGCCTCGATCCCGCGCACCCCCAAACGCACGCCATCGCGCTCGGCATGGCGGGCCTCTTTAACGTAGATAACGCACTCGCTGCCATCGCGTGCGCGCGCCTGCTCGGGATTGGCTACGACGCCATCTCGCGCGGCCTTGCTCATGTACGCGTGCCCGGCCGCATGGAGATCGTGGCAACGCCCGACCAGCATGTTATCGCCCTCGTCGACTATGCCCATAACGAGCTTTCGTTCGAGACGCTGTTCTCGTCGGTCAAGCGTGAATATCCAGGCAGGCGCATCATCGCGCTCTTTGGCGCGCCGGGCGGCAAGGCACAGGAGCGGCGCGAGGCGCTGCCGCGCGTTGCGGGCAAATATGCGGACCTTATCATCTATACGGAAGAGGATCCGGCGCACGAGCGCGTCGAGGATATCTGTGCGGAGCTCTCCGCCCACACCCCGGCCGACGTTGATCATGAGGTCATCTGCGACCGTGAGGAAGCCGTCGCACACGCCCTCGATGTGGCGCGCGCTGGCACCGACGATGCCGTCGTGCTGCTCCTCGCCAAGGGTGACGAAACGCGCCAGCATCGCGGCGACGAGTATCCCGAGGTCGAAAGCGACCTTTCCATCGCCAAGCGCCTGCTCGCCTCCTAACAAGCAGTGAAACGTAGACACCCGGTGTGTACGATTCAACAGAAACGTGAAACGCAGACACCCGGTGTGTACGATTCACAGGGGGAGCCTACACGAAAACGCCCCGGCATGCTGAGCCGTTGAGGCTCGCACACCGGGGCGTTCGCACGGGAAAACCCCGCACCTATATCTGCATACAGTTACTCCGCTGCCTTTTTGGCTTCGCGGGCGGCAAGGGCTGCACGCACCTTGGCGGCCTTCTCGGGGTCCATGGCCGCGAGCTTGGCCTCCATCTTAGCGACATGGTCGTCGGCGGGCGCAGCATCTGCCGCAGGGGCGCCCTCAGCCGCCTTGGCGGCATCTCCGCTCCCAGCCGCCTTGGCGCCCTCGCCCTCGGCAGCCTTCGCGGCCTTCTTGGCCGCCGCAGCCTTGCGGGCGGCCTCGACGCGCGCCTGCTGCTCGGGCGTCAGCTCGCGCTTGGGCTTCGCGGCCCCAGCGCCGGCAGCCTTACCAGCGGCGCCCTTCGCACCGGCTTTCGCAGCCGGCTTGGCGGGCATATCCTTGTGCATCGTCACCGTTGTGAGCTCCGTCGTGGGCTCCGTTGGCAAGATGCCCATCGAGAGGCAATCCTTGGGGCATTCGCGCACGCAGCTCGCGCACTGCACGCAGCGATACGGATCGATGGTCCAGTCACCGCCCTTGCGGTCCACGACAATCGCGTCGACCGGGCACGCGCGCTGGCACATGCCGCACAGGATGCAGGTGTCGATATCGTTCACCACATGGCCGCGCATATGCGGGAAGAGCGTCTCAAGATCGCGTTTCTCGTACGGATAGCGCACCGTCGCCGGCTTATGGAACAGCGAGCGCAGCGTCATCTTGCCCAGCTTGAAGGTTCCCATTGCGCTACCTCTCTGTGCAGCTGATGCACGGGTCGATGGTCAGGATAATCATGGGCACGTCGGCCAGGTCCACGCCCTGCAGCGCGCGCACAAGACCGCCCAGGTTCTGGGAAGTTGGAGTGCGCATGCGGAAGCGGTCGAGGTTCTTGGTGCCGTTGCCGCGCACGTAGTAGAACGCCTCGCCGCGCGGCTGCTCGATCATGACGAGCGACTGGCCCTCGGGGACCACCTTCGCCTTCGGCTTGCCGCCAATGCCGTCGTGCGGGATCTTCTTCACGAGCTCCTCGATGATGTCGATGGACTGGAAGACCTCCTCGCAGCGAACCTTGCAGCGAGCATAGCAGTCGCACTCGGTCGAGATGATGGGCTCGAAGTGCTCCAGGTCGCCGTATGCGCCGTACCCGGTGGTACGCATGTCGTGCTCGATGCCCGAGCCCTTGGCAAACGGACCGACCATCGAGAGCTCGAGCGCGTCCTCGAAGCTGATGTAGCCCACGCCGCACAGGCGCTCGCGCACGGTCACATCGTTGAACATAGTGTCCACGATCTCGCGATACTCGCGCTTGAGGCCCTCAAGCTGCTCGCAGACCCACTTGAGGTCTTCGTCGCTGATGTCGTGCGCCATGCCGCCCACGATCGTGATGGAAAGGATGATGCGCGCGCCGCACGTACGCTGGAAGATGTCGAGTACGGTCTCGCGCAGGCGCCAGCAGTGGTTGAAGAGCGCTTCGAATCCGAACGCGTCGGCCAGAAGGCCCAGCCACAGCAGGTGCGAGTGGCAGCGGGAGAGCTCCTCCAGAATCACGCGGAGGTACTCAGCGCGGCGCGGAATCTCGATGCCCATGAGCTTCTCGGTTGCCGACGCATAGCCGTAACCATGGCCGAAGCTGCAGATGCCGCAAACGCGCTCGGCAACGTACACGAACTGGTTGAAGTCGCGCTTCTGCACGAGCTTCTCCAAGCCGCGGTGCACGAAGCCGATCTGCGGGATGGCCTCCACCACGCGCTCGTCCTCAACGACAAGGTCTAGGTGCACCGGCTCCGGCAGCACCGGATGCTGCGGACCGAAGGGGATGACGGAACGGGTTGCCACGCTACTTCGCCTCCTTTGCAGCGCGGGCCGCAAGGGCGGCACGCACCTTGGCTGCCTTCTCGGGATCCATGGCCGCAAGCTTTGCCTCAATCTTGGCGGCGCGGTCGTCGGCCGAAGGGGCGCTGGCGGCGGGGGCATCGGCACCCGCATCGCCCGCATCCGCGGCAGCGGCGCTCGCGGGAGCAGCAGCTGCGGCCGGGTCGGCAACGTCGCCAACGCTGGCAGCGCTCTTGCCGGCCTCCACAGCAGCAATCTTGGCCGCGGCGGCGGCATCGGCCTCGGCCGCAGACTTCTCCTCTGCTGCCTTGCGCGCCTTGGCTGCCTTAGCGGCAGCGATCTTGGCCGCCTTCTCGCGCTCGGCCTTCTGCTCGGGCGTGATGACGGTCATGGGCGAATCAACCGCCACATTGAAGAAGTGCCCGCCAAAGTCGAGCTTCATGTTAACGAACTTCACGCCGACCAGGTCTTGCGTCTCGTTCTCGTAGCTGAACGCCGTGAAGTACATGTTCTGGATTGAGGGCACCTCGCTCGTCTCGTCGATATCGTAGATGTCGAGCGTGATGGCCTTATCGTTCACCTCGTCATAGAAGGTGTAGAAGAGGTCCATACCCTGTGCGGTGGTCTCGGCCGCCATCTGCACGAAGCGAAGCCCCTCGTATTTGAAGGTCTGCACGCGCGTGAGCAGCTCTCCCAGCGGGATGGTTACATACTCGGTGGTGTACATCCGCGCCTCCTACTCGTTCGTCTGCTTGGTCGCAGCCGCGGGCTGCTCGGTCTTAGCTTCTCCGGCCTTCGGGCCGCCGGTAGCCTTCGGGCCCTCGGCCGCCTTAGCGCCGGCATCCGCCTTGCTGCCGGCCGGCGCGGCCTTCGCCGTAGCCTCGGCCGCAGCATGGCGCTCGTCAACCGGGGCGTTCGGCGTTTCGGGCATCGGCTTGCCGATCGTCGCCGGGTCCTCGCCCGCCGCCAAGCGCTTCGCCTTCTCGTCCAAAATCTCAACGGCCTTAAGCACGGCGTCGATGATGGTCTCGGGGCGCACCGCGCAGCCGGGCGCGTACACGTCCACCGGAATAGCCTTGTCCACGCCGCCGATGATGTTGTAGCAATCGCGGAACACGCCGCCCGTGCACGCGCAGATGCCGCACGCCACGACGACCTTCGGCTCCATCATCTGCTCGTAGATGTGCTTCACCACGTTGATGTTCTGGTGGTTCACCGAACCCGTCACGAGGAAGATGTCCGCATGCTTGGGGTTGCCCGTGTTGATGATGCCAAAGCGCTCGAGGTCATAGAGCGGCATGAGCGAGTCGAGCACCTCGATGTCGCAGCCGTTGCAGCTCGATCCGTCGTAATGGATGAGCCACGGCGATTTGGATGCGTAACCCATATGCTCTCCTTAGATGAACGGGGTGATAAGCATGTAGAACAGGTTGATGACGCCCGCAACGAGCGCCACGAGCCACGCGTACTTAAGGCCGAACTGCCACTTGGTGCGCGCGCTGTTGTTGTCGATGAACACCTCGAAGAACCAGGTGAGGGCCACGACCGCCAACGCAACCACAAAAGAGATGGGGTTATCCCAGATGAAGAACATGCCCACCCACATGAGGAAGAGCACCGTCTCGCACCAGTGCATGATCTCGACCTTGGCGAGGGTGCGGCCCTCCATCTCGGTCGTGATGCCCTTGACGAGCTCCTGGTGCGCATGGTGGCTATAGGAGTAGTCGAACGGGCTCTTGCGCAGCTTGATGGTGAGGATGAAGAGCAAGCCCAGGAAGATCGGGATGAGCGAGATGATCATCGGCTGCTCGAGCGTAAGGAGCGACGCGGTATCGAACGACTGCGTAGCGCCGAAGAAGCCGACGGTCATGATGAGGAGCATGGGCTCGTAGCTCATCACCTGCAGGCACTCGCGGTCCGCGCCGGTATCGGCGAAGGGGCTCCGCGCGGAGTACGACGCGATGATCACGAAGAGCGTGGCCAGGGTAACCAGGAACACGCACATGAGCAGGTTGGAACCAGAGATGAACATGCCGCCCGCGAGCAGGCAGAAGATGATGGCGCAGGTGATGTACGCCTCGTCCACCGCGTTGACGCTCGCCTGCTCCTTGGCGAGGAGCTTGCGCACGTCATAGTAAGGCTGCAGCAGCTTGGGGCCCACGCGCCCCTGCATGTGCGCGCTCACCTTGCGGTCGAGCCCGTCGAGCAGGCAGCCGATAACAGGCGCGCAGACGGCGAAGACCACAACGCCGAGCAGCAGGCCGGGAAGCCCGGGGCCCACGAGACGCGGCAGGCGCTCAACATAGAACGTGCCGCCGGTGAGCACGTCGGTGTTGAAGATGAAGCAGGCGGCAAAGGCCATAAGGATGATGCCCAGGCACACGATCACGCCCACGTTGGTGAGGGCATGCTCGGGGAAGATGTCCTGCATGTACCAGTTGCGCTTGGTGGACGTCATGGTGCGGCCCATGGATCCGTGGAAGCGACGGCTGTCCGGATCGGTGCAGGTGCCGCCCAGGTAGACCTCGACACGGCGCTTCTTGCTCGCGCGGCCCCACGGGGTGAGGAAGACGATGGCGATGAACGCTACGATGACCGCCATGATGAGCATGTTGTCCACGCCGAGGAACTGCGGGTTGCTACCGAACGTAGCCTCGAGGTACGGGGAGACCACGCCGAGGGAGATAGCCGGCAGGCCAAGGCAGCACGCGAGCATGAGCACGGCGATGGAGCCGATGGCGAACCACTCCGAGCGATGCACGCCCGCCTCGACGTTCTCGGCCTTCTGGGCCACGCCCGCAAGCTTGCCGAGCCACTTGGCCCAGAAGAAGAAGGTCGCAGCGGAACCGAAGGCAAGCAGGATGAGGAAGACCACGTTGCCGGTCTCGGCGAACGAGACGAGCGTGGCCCACTTGGAGATGAGCATGCCGAACGGCGCCACGAACATACCCAGGATGCCGAGCATCATGAAGCGGGTGAGGCGCGGCAGGCGGCTGAAGAGGCCGTCCATGTCCTCGATGTTACGGCTGCCGATGCGGTGCTCAACCGTGCCCACGCACAGGAACAGGATCGACTTGGACACCGTATGGAAGATGATGAGGAAGACCGCGGCCCAAGCGGCCTCGGCGATGCCCACGCCGGCGCAGGCGGCGATGAGGCCGAGGTTCGCAATCGTGGAGTACGCGAGCACGCGCTTGGCGTTGCTCTGGCTGATGGCCATGAAGCTGCAGAGCACGAAGGTCACGCCGCCCACGGTAACGACCATGATGGAGGCCGCAGGGAAGACCATGTAAACGGGCGCGAGCTTAACCAGCAGAAAAACGCCGGCCTTGACCATCGTGGAGGAGTGGAGCAGGGCGCTCGTGGGCGTCGGGGCCACCATGGCGCCGAGGAGCCAGCTGTGGAACGGCATCTGCGCGGCCTTCGTGAGGCCCGCAACCGAAAGCAGCAGGATCGGGAAGATGAGCACGGCGGCCTGGGTGGTGCTCGCCGTCTCGATGAACGCGGCGAGCGAGAGCTCGATACCGCCGAAGTGGAGCATGATGAGGGCCGCGAGGAAGGCCAGGCCGCCGATCATGTTGAGGTTGATCTGGCGGAAGGAGTTCTTGATGGCCTCGTCCGTGCGGGTGTACCCGATCATGAGGAACGAGCAGACCGTCGTGATCTCCCAGCCGGTGAAGAGCCACTCGAGGTTGTCGGAGAGCACGATGACGAACATCGCGGAGAGGAAGATGAACATGAGCGCGCTGAAGAAGTGGCGGCGGTCGGGCGCGCCGGCGGGCTCATGATGCTGGAAGTCGTGCATGTAGCCGAGCGCGTAGACGCAGATGGCGCTGCCCACAAGGCCCACGATGAGCACCATGATCACCGAGAGCTGATCGCTGTAGAGCGGCTCGGGAAGCATGTGACCGGCGCCCTCGGAGAGCGTCATGTTTGCGAACGCGATCACGCCAACGGTCTGAACGAGGCCGAGAACGAGCGCAAGCCGGTTCTTGTAACGCACGGCGTGCCACAAGATGACCGCGCAGAGCACGATGTCGATCGCCGTGAATACCCAGGTAGCGATGTAGCTCGTCTCCTGGGGCAACGCGAAGGATACGTGGCCGACGAACAGGTACTGCACCGCGAACGCCACAGCGGTAACACCCGTTATCGCTGCCGCCGCAATCGTAATGACGTTGCGCTGGGATTCGCTCCGGAACAGCATGAGCAGTACCGCCGCGATGAGCGGTACGGCGACAAGCGCCGCGATGAGACTCATGTGTCTCCTCCTCAATCCATGGATCCGATAAGACGGGTTTTATTCGTGTGCCTCCTCAACACACCAAACGTTTACATATTGTAGCTAACTTGACCCCCCGTGCGGTAGGAATTCGGCGGTGAACGGCAATGCGTTGCGCAACGGCGCGCCCAATCCGGGCCTGGGCTGCCGCCTCATCGCCACGCAGGCCCGGCCTCCCCGCGGCCAGCTAGCCTCGGCAGGGCTCTCCCCCACTACCAGGC
>NZ_CEWCAA010000053.1:0-12933 GCF_982429025.1 Enorma sp. | reverse complement strand
CGCTGTAGCAGAAGAAGCTGACGAGCACTGCCTTTACACCGGGAAAGCGAAGCAACTGGGCATGGGTGCGCCGAGCGGGGAGCTTCCCTCTCGTACCATCGGACGTCCCGCCCGCCCCGGACGCGGCGGCGGCTCCGGGCACCTCGCCCGCCCCCGCAGCCGCGGTGGCTCCAGACAGGGCGCGGGCGCCCGCACCGCGCGCAGCTTCTACATGGAGCAAGGCTGCCTCAGGTGCCGCACCGATCGCAGCCTCTCGCCCAGCCCGCCGCCCAGATACGCGAGGCAGCTTGCGGTCGCGCCAAAGGGGCAGCGAAAGGGTAAGCACCAGCGCGATGCCCACCTGTATGCCGCCGAGCACGAGAAAGCCCGTAGACCACGTGCTTCGCTCGAGGCACTGCGCCATGATCATGGGACCGCCGCTCGCACCGACTCCCCACATGCAATGAAGCCAGCTCATATGCTGCGACTCGTAATGCACGGCGACATAGGCGTTGAGCGCCGCGTCGACGGCCCCCGCCCCAAGGCCATAGGGGACCGCCCAGAGGCAAAGCTGCCAGAACGCCTGGGACTGGGAAAAGCCCACGAGGGCCGCCGCCGTGAGCGCCACGCTCGCCACTGTGACGCGCCCCGTGCCGAAGCGCTCCACCACGCGCACCGACATAAGGCTCGAAACGATGGTTCCCGCCGAGATAATCATGGTCACCACGCCCACCCACGAGATGCCCGCACCAAGGCTGGGGGCCATCGTGGGCCACGCAGACCCGATGGCGGAATCGGGCAGGCCCAAGCTGATGAACGCGAGGTAGATGATGGGTAGGAGTCCTGCAGGCATGAAGCTCACCTACGCGCCGAACACGTAGCGGCTCAGGCGGTCGAACGCCTCTTCGACGCGAGCGCGCGGAAGGGCAAGGTTCATGCGAATGTGGCACGGGCCATGGAAGGGGCGGCCGTCTTGCCAGGCCACGCCCACGCGCCACCCGGCACGAAGCAGCTCGCCCACATCGCAGCCGTGCTGCTCGCACCACGCAGTGCAGTCGAGGAAGAGCATGTAGGTGCCCTGCGGCTTCACGACCCGCACGCCCTCGAAATGCTCAGCGATATACGTGCACGCCCAATCGATGGTGCCGCCGAGCACCTCGGTCAGCTCGTCCACCCACACGCGCCCCTCGGGGCCGTAGGCACCCATGAGGGCGTGCATGGAGAGCACGTTCATGCTGTTGTAGTGGCACTTGGATGCCTGAGCGAGCACGCGATCGCGCAGGTAGTCGCCGTAGATGATGTGGTAGCTCCCCACAAGCCCCGCAAGGCTGAAGGTCTTGCTCGGCGCATAGAGGGCCACGGTGCGCTCGCGGGCGTCGGCGGAGACGGACTGCGTGGGCACGTGCTTGTGGCCGGGCAGGATGATGTCGGACCAGATCTCGTCCGAGACCACCACGCACCCGTGTGTGCGGTAGAGCTCCATGGCGCGCTCGATCTCGTCGCGCTCCCACACGCGGCCGCACGGGTTATGCGGCGAGCAGAACACTGCGACATGGATCTTGTTCTCGGAGAGCTTTCGCTCCATATCGTCGAAATCCATGCGCCAGATGCCCGCCTCGTCGAGCTTGAGCGGCGATAAGACAATCTTGTAGCCGGCGTTCTCGATGCTTTTGGTAAACCCGATATACGTAGGGCTGTGCAAGAGCACCGCATCGCCCGGCGCTGCGAAGGCCTGGAGCGTGGAGACGAGGCCGCCGAGCACGCCGTTCTCGTATCCGATATGCTGCGGTTCGAGCCCGGTCACGCCGTTACGGTCGCGCTGCCAGGCAATGATGCGCTCGAAGTACTCGTCCCGCGGATCGAAATAACCGAAGTGGGGTTCCTTCACGCGCGCGACGATGGCGTCTTGGATGGCGGGGAGCACCGGAAAGTTCATATCGGCCACCCACATGGGAATGGCGTCGAACCCCTCCTGCGGGGCCTCCGGGGCACCGGGCGCGCCCAGACCGTCGACGGCCACCGCGTCTTGCCCGTGACGCTCCATGATGCTTGTGAAATCGTAGGTCATAGCGGCTCCTTTGCACGCATGATGGTATCCAGACAAGAGCTGCGAGCGCAGGGCTAGAGCCTCGTGCATTCCCTATAATAGGAACATTCGCCGATTCAGCAATGCCCGCTGCCAAGATAAGGCCAAGGCCCAAGCCCTGGAACCTCTTCGAGTGGCCCGTGAATCGTAGACACCCGGTGTCTACGATTCACAAACCACCCGAACATGAATCATGGGCACCGGGTGTCCGCGAACCACGACACGGGCATCAACGATACCGCAACGGCATTTCGAGACAAGCGCACATCTTTGCCGTTTCAGAGAGGAAACCATGGTCGATCGCCCAACTCAACAAGCACCGTCCCTTGCGCGACGCGTGGAGCTCCTTGCCCCCGCAGGCGGCCCTAAGCCGTTCGCAGCGGCCCTTGCGGCGGGCGCCGATGCCATCTACCTCGGCATGGGAACCATGAACGCGCGGCGCAAGGCCGAGAACTTCACCGACGAGGAATTCGCCCGCGCGTGCCGGGCCGCGCACCTTGCTGGCGCACGCGTCTATGTAACCACCAACATCGTCATCAAAGACGACGAGATGGACGAGGCGGTCGAGCTCATCCGCCGGTGCACGGCACTCGGCGCCGACGCCTTCATCATTCAAGACTGGGGCCTCTTCTCGGAAGTAAAGCGGCTTATGCCCGAAATCGAGACGCACATCTCCACCCAGGCGAACATCCATGACGCACGCGGGGCCGCATGGTGCGAGCGCCTGGGCGCCGACCGCGTGACGCTGTCGCGCGAGCTCTCCCTGGGCGAGATCGCCGCCATCCACGAGCAGTGCGGCATCGACCTCGAGGTATTCGCCCACGGCTCCATCTGCTTCAGCTATTCCGGGGTATGTCTGCTCTCGAGCTTCTGCCAGGCCGGGCGCTCCGCCAACCGCGGCATGTGTGCGCAGCCGTGCCGCCTACCCTACGAGCTCATTGACGAGCAGGGGCGCGAGATCTCGGCACCCGGCCGCGGTCGGCCGCTCTGCCCGCGCGACACCTGCACGACCGACCTGCTCTCCCAGCTCGTGGACACAGGCGCCTCGGCACTCAAGCTCGAAGGGCGCATGAAGGCCGCCGACTACGTTTTTTCGGTAACGGATGTATACCGCCGCGAGCTCGATGACGTCCTTGCGGGGCGGAATGCGGGCGAAAAGGAGCAGGCGGCTCGCAAGCGCCAGCTCAAGCGCTGCTTTAACCGCGACTTCACGCACGCGTACCAAGACGGCACCTCCGACGACGACATGATGAGCTACGAGCGATCGAACAATCGAGGCGAGCTCGTGGGCCGCGTCGCCGGGTTCACCGCGCGCGAGCCCCAAACCAAGGGGGAGCGCCTGCGGGCGGCCATCAAGGGGCCGGCGGGCACCGCTCACCTCGCACTCGACGCACCCGTTGGGACAGGCGATCTCCTTGAGCTGCGCGACGACGACGATCCGGACACGTTCCTCACGGCCCTCGCCCGCCGTGATGCCGCCGCCGGCGAAATGCTCGATGTCGAGCTCCCGCGACCGCCCGGAAAGCGGTGCCGCGTGCGCATCATTCGTAGCCAGGCGGCAATCGACCGCGCCGACGACGTGCGCAAGCGCCCCGTCGATGTGCGGGTGCGCGCCCGCCTTGGCAAGCCGTTCGAGGTCGAGCTGTTCTGCTGCGACGACCCCTCGCTCACCGCATGCGCCCAGGGTTTCACGGTTGAAAAGGCGCGTACCAGGCCCGTCTCGTCCGACGACCTCGTAGAACACGTTGGCCGCATGGGCTCGAGCCCGTTTGAGATGCGGACCTGTTCCGTCGAGCTCGATGAGGGCTGTGGCATGGGCTTTTCCGCCGTCCACAAGGTGCGAGCCGCCGCATGCGACCTGCTCGAGGATGCCATTCTCGCCCCAAGCCGACGTCGCGCGGAGCTGGCCGAACGCCTGGACATTCCCTTGCACCGCGGCGTCGCGGGCTCTGCGAACGAGCACAACGACGCACGAAGCGCAGAGGCGATGGTGTGCGCGCTCGCCACTTCGCTCGAGGCGGCAGATGCTGCGCGCCGCGCAGGCGCCGACCGAGTCTATATGGCCACCGACGACCTCGTCGCGGCGGGCATCTCCCCCGCCCAAGCCCGCGAGCTCGGCCTCATTCCCGTACTTGACGAGGTCTGCCGCGCAGGCGACCGCGAACGGCTCGATTCCTGGGTCGAAACCGGCGCCGCCATCGCCGTCGGTAATATCTCCGAACTTGCCCTTGCTGCGGAGCGCTCGGCGCTCGCCGAAGTGCGCTCGTGCATCCCCGCACACAACCGGCCATGCCTTGAGCTCCTTGCCCGAGAAGGCGCCCGCGCCGCCTGGCTCTCCCCCGAGCTCTCGCTTGCCGAGATTGAGCGCATTGCCCCCGTGAGCCCCCTTACGCTCGGCATCTGCGTATACGGAAAGCCGCGCGTCATGACGAGCGAGCACTGCATCCTGCAGGTCGCAAACGCATGCATTCACGACTGCGCCCGCTGCTCGCTGCGCATGCGCAAGCTCGCGCTCCACAACATCGACAACAAGATGCTGCCCGTCCGCACCGACATCCACGGCCGCTCGCGCCTGTACGACGCCTATCCCCTGGACCTTACGCCCCAGATGCCTGCGCTCCTTGCCGCTGGCGTGAGGCGCTTCCTCGTTGACGGCACCTTGCTCGAGCCCGAGGAGCTCTCCGATCAGATCGAGCGCGCCCGCCGGGCGCTTGACGCCGCGAGCGCCGGACGCAAGCCCGCGCCCCGGCAGAAGGGCTCTTCGTCGGGCTGCCTGTTTGTGGGCGTCGATTAGCCATGGGAAACCAGACTTTCGCCCATCGCTCTTCACGCGGAGATGGCGCGCATGGAGGCGGCACGTCCGCTGCACCCAGAAATGCCGTGCGCAGAAGCGGCCCGTATGCCGTGCAGGAAAGCGCCACGTACAGGCGCGATGTACCAGCCAATCTCTCCCCTCGCGTGCTCTACGTCAGCGAAACACTGCTCGCGGTCGACAAGCCCGCCGGCATCATCGTCCATGGGGACGGGACGGGTACAAAAACGCTCACCGACTTGGTGCGCCGTGCCGTAGAACGAGGAGCCATAGACCACGTTGCGCCCACATGTGCAGCAGAGGCCCAGGCTCTCCAGCGGCTCGATCGCGACACGACCGGCGTCGTGCTCTTTTCGATTTGCAAGCGCACGCAAAGTGACTACGATGCGCTGATCGCCGGGCACGGTGCGCGCAAGCACTACCTTGCCGTTGCAGAGGGCCGCATACCTTGGGATCAGCGAGATATTCACGTACCGATTGGCAGGGACCGGCACGATGCGCGGCGCATGCGAGCGAGCCGCACGGGGAAAGACGCTCGCACGGAAGCGACCGTGCTCGACCGAAGGCGCATCGACGGTCGCTGGTATACCCTCCTCGACCTCAGGCTATATAGCGGTCGCAAACATCAGATCCGCGTCCATCTTGCACACGAGGGCTTCCCGCTCATCGGTGACGCTTTATATGGCGCAGGCGATACGCGCGGCCTGATGCTCCACGCACGGCGACTCGCCTTTACCGACCCTGTTTCCCACACGCCGGTGGACATCCACGCGCCCATTCCCAAGCGTTTTCGCGATCTATTCCCCCGCTCGTGCTCGCGCCTCTTCGACATGTAGCAGAATGACCGGCTCGAAACGGACCGTATGCTCATTGAAGCCGTCCTTTTTGGCTAAAAATGTCGATTTATGGCAATCCGCGCGTGCGTCGAGAGGGCGTCGCGGCCTTCACGGAACCCTCTTGGCGGATCGGAGGCGCATGTTCTACCTGCTAACCGTCTCGCAATCCCACAAATAGTGCTGTGGGGCGAGTCCGTCCCGTCCAGCTTCGCTTCTTCCAGCGCCAGAAATCGACATTTTTAGCCAATTTGGCCCTTCTCAGGAAGAATTCGCCAATCGCGCAAGCGCAACGCGGCTCCATAACAACAAAGCGCGGCCCGAGCCTGCAAGCCCGGACCGCACAAACTAAGTGCTTCTTTGGCGCGCTCGCAGCGTGACCCAGGCATGCAAGCCTGGACCGCTCCCTGCGCATGCAGCAACCTACAGAACGGCGATGACCTCGATCTCGACCAGCGCGCCCTTAGGCAAAGCCGCCACCTGAAACGCACTGCGTGCGGGATACGGGGCCTCGAAATGGCCCGCATACACCTCGTTAACCGCAGCAAAGTCGTTGATGTCAGCTAGGAGCACGGTGCTTTTTACAACCTGTTGCATCGTTGCCCCCACCTCGCCCAGAATCGCGGCGATGTTCGTCAAAGCCTGCTCCGCCTGCGCCTCGACGCCGGCCTTGAGCTCGTTCGTCATCGGGTCCAAACCAAGCTGGCCAGACAGATAGAGCGTATCCCCCACCTTGACCGCCGATGAATACGGCCCCAAGGCCGCCGGCGCCTTGCTCGAAACGATCGCTTCCTTGTTCATCGAGACCTCCTGGTAGCCGTACGGTACGTCCCCTATATCGTAATACCTTACTCCAGCCATCCCGCACAACAAGAACGTAGGCGCCCCCCGCACGGGCCGATGCGCGAAGCGCGAGCCCCCAAGCCATCGCACGCACGTGCCCCACGCAGGGGCAATGGCGCGAAGCGCCGAGCCCCCAGGCCCCTTCCATCCTCCACACCCCGCCGCGAGCCCGTAAACGCAGGAAGGCCCCGGAAGGATTCCTGAGCGCGTTTCCCGCAGCCGCTCGGCTCTGCCGAGCGGCGAGGACCACGCGCGAAGGAACCTTCCGGGGCCTTCCGGTGGGAGTCTAGGACTCAGCTTAGAACTCGTGACCGCACTTCTTGCAGACGCGAATCGAGGTCTTGTGACCATCGAGCTCGCCCTGCTTGTGGCCGACGCGAGTAGCAGCACCGCACTTGGGGCACACGAGCATCGCGTTGGAAGCGTCGAACTTGGCCTCCTGCGAGACGATGCCGCCCTGCTGGTTCTGCTGGTTGGGACGGACGGCCTTCTTGACGACGGCCACGCCCTCCACCTTGATCTTGCCCTCGGCGGGGTACGCGCGCAGAACGGTGCCCTGCTTGCCGCGATCCTTGCCGGAGAGAATCTTGACGGTGTCGCCCTTCTTGATTTGCATCTTAGGCATGTCTGTCTCTCCTTTCCTTACAGGGTCTCGGGAGCAAGCGAGACGATCTTCATGTACTTCTTGTCACGCAGCTCGCGCGCCACGGGCCCGAAGATACGGGTGCCCACCGGCGAGCCGTCGTTGTTGATGACGACGCAAGCGTTGTCGTCGAAGCGAATGTAGGAACCGTCCTTGCGACGGACCTCCTTCACAGTACGAACGACGACGCACTTCACAACGTCCTTCTTCTTGACGTTGGCGCCAGGCGTGGCCTCCTGGACGGCAGCCACGATCACGTCACCGATTCCCGCATAACGGCGCTTGGAGCCACCGAGCACCTTGATGCAGCGAACCTTGCGCGCACCGGAGTTATCGGCGACGTTCAGCATGGTTTGCATTTGAATCATGGTAGTTCCTCCGAACTTAGGCCAGCGAGAGGTGCGCGGAGCTCATGCCGAGAACCGGGGCTCTACGGGAGCCGCACCCGCGCACGTCACTGGTGCGAACAATCAAAGCAGCCTACTTGGCGCGCTCGATGATCTCGACGAGACGCCAGCGCTTCATCTTGGACAGAGGACGGGTCTCCATGACGCGAACACGGTCGCCCACGCCGGCAGTGCACTCCTCATCGTGTGCATGAAGCTTCTTGGTAAAGGTCATCATCTTGCCGTACTTGGGATGACGCTTGCGCTCCATGGTCTGGACAACGATGGTCTTGTTGCCCGAGATGGAGACGACCGTGCCCGTACGGACCTTACGCGAATTACGCGTGGTATCGCTCATGTTATCTCCTCAAGCTCTACTCTGCCGCAGCGGACTTCTCAGCCGCGATCTCGCGGGCGCGCTGCTCGGTGAGAACACGCGCGATGTCCTTCTTCACGGTCTTGACGCGAGCGGTGTTGTCAAGCTGGCTCGTGGCCATCTGGAAACGAAGGTTGAAGAGCTCGGCTCGACCTTCCTTCAGCTTTTCGGCGAGCTGCTCGTCGGAAAGCTCACGAATCTCTGCGGGCTTCATTACTTATCCTCCCCGTCCTGGTCAGCGCGGGCCACGATCTTGGTCTTAATGGGGAGCTTGTGCTGGGCCAGACGCAGGGCCTCGCGGGCAATCTCCTCGGACACGCCGGAAATCTCGAACATGATGCGACCCGGCTTCACGACGGCCACCCACTCCTCGGGATTACCCTTACCGGAACCCATGCGGGTCTCAGCGGGCTTCTTGGTGATGGGTTTGTCGGGGAAGATCGTGATGAACACACGGCCGCCACGACGCATGTAACGGGTCATGGCAACACGAGCGGCCTCGATCTGACGGTTGGTGATCCAATGGGCCTCAAGGGCCTTGATGCCATAATCACCGAAATGCAGCTTGGTGTTACCCTTGGCCTGGCCCTTCATGGAGCCACGCTGCACCTTGCGGTGAAGAACACGCTTAGGGGCAAGCACTACTGACCCCTCCTCTCGGAGTTACGACGACGCGGACGCGAGGAACCCTCGAGCGCCGGGTTCGGGACGGGCTGGCCGGGAAGCTTCTCGCCCAGGTAGATCCAAACCTTGACACCGCAGGAACCCATGGTGGTGCGAGCGGTGGCCGTGCCGTAGTCGATCTTGGCACGGAGGGTGTGCAGCGGCACGCGACCCTCGCGGTACCACTCGCGACGGCCCATCTCGGCGCCGCCGAG
The DNA here is from genome assembly GCF_982429025.1 of Enorma sp. Lineage (NCBI taxonomy): Bacteria > Bacillati > Actinomycetota > Coriobacteriia > Coriobacteriales > Coriobacteriaceae > Enorma > Enorma sp. The sequence goes on along the minus strand of NZ_CEWCAA010000053.1, from coordinate 4,097 downwards.
ACGACCGGAGCACTGGATACGAATACCCTTGGCGCCGGCCTTGCGGGCAGACTGGACAGCCTTGCGCATGGCGCGACGGAAGGCCACACGGCCCTCGAGCTGCTCAGCGATGGACTGGGCAACGAGGACGGCGTCGAGCTCGGGACGCTTGATCTCGATGACGTCGACGGAGAGCTGGCCCTTGGAGACACCGGCGACCTTCTCGAGCTCACCGCGGATCTGATCGATCTCGGAGCCCTTCTTGCCGATGACGATGCCCGGGCGAGCGGTGTAGATGATGACCTTAACCTTGTCACCAGCACGCTCGATCTCCACGCGGGAGACGGCGGCACGACGGAGGCGCTTGGTCAGGTACTTGCGGAGCTCGAGATCGTTACCGAGGGTCTTGGCGTAGTCCTTGTCGCCAGCGAACCAGCGGGAGCGCCAGTTCTCGGTGATGCCGAGACGGAAACCGGTGGGGTAGACTTTCTGACCCATTGTGCTTATGCCTCCTTTCGCGGAGCGACGACGATGGTGATGTGGCTCGTGCGCTTCAGGATGCGCGAAGCGGAGCCCTTGGCGCGAGGACGGATGCGCTTAAGCGTGGGGCCCTCGTCCACATAGGCAGCGGCGATGACGAGGTCGTCGGCGCGCATGCCGTGATTGTTCTGGGCGTTGGCCACGGCGGAGCGGAGAACCTTCTCCACGTCGACCGCGACGGCGCGCTCGCAGAAATGCAGGATGTCGAAAGCCTGCTCAACAGACTTGCGACGGATGAGATCGACCACGAGGCGAGCCTTGTACGGCGAGACGCGCACGAACTTGGCGACGGCGCGGACCTCGCGGGTCTCGGTATCGGTAGCTTTAGTTGCCATTTACGTGAAACCCCCTACTTGGCCTTGTGACCGCGGAACGTACGGGTGGGTGCGAACTCGCCGAGCTTGTGACCGACCATGGACTCGGTGACGTACACGGGCACATGCTTGCGGCCATCGTGCACGGCGATGGTGTGGCCGACCATCTCGGGGAAGATCGTGGACGCGCGAGACCAGGTCTTCACGACGTCCTTCTTGCCAGCCTCGTTCATCGCGACGATACGCGAGAGCAGGCGAGCTTCCACGAACGGCCCTTTCTTGAGACTTCTGCTCATAGTGGCTTACTCCTTCTCGGAATCTTTCGCTACTTCTTGCGACGACGGATGATGAGGCTGTTGGAAGCCTTGTTCTTCTTGCGCGTGCGGTAGCCCTTGGTCGGCTTGCCCCACGGGGTGACGGACGGGCGACCAGAGGTGTGGTTCTTGCCCTCGCCGCCGCCGTGCGGGTGGTCGACCGGGTTCATGACGGTACCACGGACGGTCGGGCGCACGTTCATGTGGCGCTTACGGCCGGCCTTGCCGATCACGATGTTGGAGTGATCGGCGTTGCCGACCTCGCCCACCGTGGCGCGGCAGGTGATGAGCACGCGGCGCATCTCGGAAGAAGGCATGCGCAGGATGGCGTACTTGCCCTCCTTGCCCATGAGCTGGCAGGAGTTGCCGGCGGAGCGGGCGATCGCAGCGCCCTTGCCCGGCTGGAACTCAACCGCGTGGATGAGCGTACCCACGGGGATGTCGGCGAGGGGCAGGGCGTTGCCCGGCTTGATGTCGGCATCGGAGCCAGAGAGGACCGTATCGCCCACCTGGAGGCCCTTCGGGCACAGGATGTAGCGCTTCTCGCCGTCCACATAGTGGAGCAGCGCGATGCGGGCGGAACGGTTGGGGTCGTACTCGATCGTGGCAACCTTGGCGGGCACGCCGTCCTTGTTGCGCTTGAAGTCGATGCGACGGTAACGGCGCTTCACGCCACCGCCCTGATGACGGACCGTGATGCGGCCCTGGTTGTTGCGACCGGCCTTCTTGGGCAGCGGCTCGAGAAGCGACTTCTCGGGCTTGTTGGTCGTGATCTCGGCGAAGTCCGAGATCGTCTGCCAACGGCGACCCGCGCTGGTCGGCTTGAGGTGTTTAACAGCCATTGGGAATCCCTTTCATCTCTTTCCGTTGGCCAGCACATCAGGGATGCGGGGCTCATCGCCCCAGGGTGTGCTGACACCGGATTACCACGGTACCGGGCGGCTCTATCTCAAGCGCCCGATACGCTTACCGCCGAGGCGGTAAGCCAAGGCGCAGGCCTTAGGCCTGGTTGCCGTAGATCTCGATCGAGTCGCCCTCGGCGAGCGTGACGATGGCCTTCTTCCACTGACGGGTCTTGCCGGCCACATAGCGCACGCGCTTGGTCTTGGGCTTCACGTTGATGGTGTTCACCGAGGTGACCTTAACGTTGAAGAGCTCCTCGACGGCGTCCTTGATCTGGTACTTGTTGGCATCGCGAGCAACCTCGAAGGTGTACTTGTTCTCCTCCATGAGGTCGAAGGAGCGCTCAGACACGATCGGGCGGATGATGATCTCGTGGGCGGTCATTTATGCAAGCACCTCCCCGAAGTGAGCGGCAACGTCGGCGGGCATCAGCAGGGCGCCGTTGTTGATGAGGTCGTAGGTGTTGGCCTCGGACGGCGTGATGATGAACGTCTTGGGGATGTTGCGGAAGGACAGGAACGCGTTGATGTCATCGTCGCGAACGATGATGGTGAGGCGCTTGCCCTCGAGGCCCAGGGCCTTGAGCATAGCGACGGCGGCCTTGGTGGACGGCTTCTCGAAGCCGTAGTCGTCCACGAGCACGAGCTCGTTGTCGCGCACCTTAGCGGAAAGCGCGGAGCGCATGGCGAGCTTGACCTCTTTGTTGTTCATGCGCTTGGTGTACAGACGCGGCTTGGGGCCGTGGATGACGCCACCGTGACGCCACTGGCCGGCGCGGATGGAACCCTGGCGGGCACGACCGGTGCCCTTCTGGCGCCACGGCTTGGCGCCACCGCCAGAGACCTCGCTGCGGCCCTTGGTGGACTGGGTGCCGGAACGCCAAGAGGCCATCTGGCACTTCACGATGTGATGCATGACGTGGGTGTTCGGCTCGATGCCGTACACCTCGGCAGCGAGCTCGGCCTCTGCGACCTTCTTGCCCTCGCTGTTCTTTACTTCAAACTTAGACATGTAAGTGTTCTCCTTGGTATGACGTGGCTTATCTACACGGTAGCGATTACGCCATACGGATGGCGACCAGGCCGTTCTTGGCACCGGGAACGGCACCCTTCACGAGCATGAGGTTCTGGTCGGCATCGATGCGGACAACGGTCAGGTTCTTGACGGTCACGCGCTCGTTGCCCATGTGACCGGCCATCTTAACGCCCTTGAGGACGCGCGCCGGGTAGGCGCACTGGCCGATGGAGCCCGGGTGACGCTTGAAGTGAGAACCGTGGGTCATGGGACCGCGGCGCTGACCCCAGCGCTTGATGCGACCCTGGAAGCCCTTGCCCTTGGAGGTGCCGATGACGTCGACCTTGGCGACGCCCTCGAAATCGGCGACGGTGACGGTCTCGCCGACCTTGTGGTCCTCGCCGTTCTCGACGCGGACCTCGCGCAGGTAGCGCACGGGCTCGACGCCGGCCTTGGCGAAGTGACCAGCCATGGGCTTGTTCACGTTCTTAGCCTTGATGTCTCCGAAGCCGATCTGCACGGCGTCGTAGCCATCGGTCGCCTGAGTTTTAACCTGCGAGACGGCGCAGGGGCCAGCCTGGATGACCGTGACGGGCACGACGTTATCGTCGTCGTCCCACACCTGGGTCATACCGATCTTGCGGCCGAGAATCATCTTGATCATTCAATGATCCTAACCCTCTGTGGTCTTGGGACCTGCGAGCACCCCTTGCACTCGCCCCCAGCGGACCACTCCGACAGATGTGCCGCCGGTTTGAGTTCCATCTCCCCTGCTAGACCGTGCAACCCATATTTGGTCCACACCGGCGAGACAGAATCCTCCCCATAAAGGCACAGCTTCAGTAGTATACACGGGGGCGGGCGTATCCCTTAGCTTCCACAAAGTCTTCACGCGGTGCGCGGTCCCTGCGGGCCGCCGGGCGTTCCTTCCGCGCTTCGAGCAGTCCTCGCCCGTGAGGCCTCGCCTCACGGGCTGCGGAACTCGCGCGGAGGGAATGCCCGGCGGCCCTGCGCTTGCACCCCGATACGGGGG